>NZ_CP015027.1:742500-1027500 GCF_002077155.1 Sporosarcina sp. P33
CGTCCTGAGCCAGGATCAAACTCTCCATAAGACCGGCCGCCGATTCGCAGCGGATTGCGTCGTCAGTTTCACTCGCTCAGTCGGTCACGTACGTTAGTACGCTCCCTTCTTCGCTCGATCACTTCCTAGCACTCCACTACGACTCGACACCCGATAGAATGAAAAATCGATTAGCTCGAGTTTCATTTGCTGGCATCAATTAAGATACTCATGTTGTTTATGTCATCGTTAAATGCATAAACTGTATTTCGTTAACGTTTTGCTGTTCAGTTTTCAAGGTTCGTGTTTGTCGTCTGTGTAAAAGCGACTTCTCTATATTACACTCGGCATTTCAATAAGTCAACAACTTTTTAAAAAAAGTTTTTTTCGTTGTTTTGTTTATGTCCGAAGCGACAAGAACTAATATACAATAGATCCGTTATAGAAATCAAGCCTTTTTTAAAAAAAGTTTTTCTTTTAATCTTTTTACATCAGCGATAAACAGCAGAACCCCCGTCAATACAACGATTGCGCCTATTGTTTGAAGTGTTGTTATTTTTTCGTGCAAGATAAAGTACGCTGCTATGGAGGCGAATATCGGTTCAAATAAAGTCGCAATCGATACGACATTCGTGCTTACCCACTTCACCGCCCAGTTAAATAATGTGTGACCCAGCAGATTTGGCAGGATGGCCAGCGCCAGAAACCAGCCCCAATCCGAAGCAGGGTAACCAAAAAACGGCTGTTGAATACTCACCACATAAAAGAACAAAGCAATAGAACTTACCGAATAGACAAGAAATGTGTAGGTAACGAGTGATACTCTCTTGCGTACATTCTGTCCTATCAATAAGTAGGCTGTAACGAACGCGCAGCCAAGTAAAGCAAGGATATCTCCAAACAAAGCAGCACCGCTTACTTGAAAGTCGCCCCAGCTGATAATACAACTGCCGGACAATGCAATGAATACAGCTGTCAGCATTTTGCCTGTGATGATCTCTTTAAAGAATAATGCAGTGCCAGCCAGTGCGAATATCGGCTGCAGCGTAACTAGTACGGTTGAACTGGCAACAGAAGTGTAGTTAAGGGATTCAAACCAAAGTATAAAATGAATAGCTAAAAACACTCCTGCACTTACAGTGAAAATCCAGTCTCTTCTATTCAGTGTTTTCACTTCGTTGCGATAGGAAAGTAAAAACAGCGGAAGCATAATAACTGCAGATAAAAACATACGATAAAAGGCGATGACTCCTGCATCTGCTGTCGCCAGTTTCACAAAAATAGCAGAAAAGCCGATTGTGAGTACACCGATTGCGATTGGGATATACGGATGGATGGCGGGTTTATTCAAAATATCACTTCTCTTTCTGTCTCTTCTCCCATTACAATAGAATAAAGGGATGTTTACGGATATCTCCCCCTCGGATACAGTATAGAGGCTGTCTTCGTAATCTGTCAGTAAAGGAGGTTAATTCATGCTCACACTGCTAAACGAGTCTTTTAATCAGGAAACACTTCTTAAAATCGGCGTCGCTCTCACCCTTAGCATCATAATGGGTGTGGAAAGAGAAATCAAAAAAAAGCCGATTGGATTAAAAACCAGTGCAGTCATCGCCACATTCAGCTGCCTGCTGACGATTATTTCAATCGAAGCTGCCTATCTGGTCCCCGCACGTGATGATATTAATATTACGATGGACCCTTTACGTCTGTCTGCACAAATCGTCAGTGGAATCGGTTTCCTTGGAGCCGGCGCCATCCTCCGCAGAGATAACGACAACATCACCGGACTTACTACTGCCGCAATGATCTGGGGGGCTGCGGGAATTGGAATCGCGGTGGGCGCAGGTTTTTATATCGAAGCAACCTTTACAGTAATCAGTGTAATGATTGTTATTGAACTGCTTTCACCATTCCTGAGCAGGTTTGGTCCAAAACGATTACGGGCAAAAGAAGCGAATTGCACCATCATCATTACTCAAAAATCCAAAATTGACGATCTCGTACTTTATTTACGGGAAGAGAAAATGGAAATCGATCATATGCGTATCCGACAATTCCAAACTGATCAGCATCAATATCGGCATGAGCTGAATTTCAAATTAATAGCACAGCCAAAGAAGTCCACCACTTCCCTATATGTGGAATTGACGACTTTGCCTTACGTAGAGTCTGTAGAACTCGTAATTTACCCATAGAAAAAGCCAAGTCGCATTGACCTGGCCACTGTGACTGAAGATTGAACCGTATGTACGGGTCTGTCTTCAGTCTTTTTCTATCATACTTATAAACTGCTCTTCAATAGAGTAAGAACTTCTTCTTGAGTTAATTGTGCAAAACCGCCAAGCGGACCGTTAACTGCAGCTTTCTCCGCAATCAGCTCCAATTTCGAGTCATCGATGTCATAGTCAGCAAGTGATACGGGTGCGCCGATTTTCTTCCAATAGGCACTCAGACGATCGATTCCTTCCATCGCAATCTCTTCATCGGTCTTACCGGCAGGCTCCACACCGAACACATTAACTGCTAATTGCACATAACGCTTCGGATTTTTCGGGAACGTCTGCTTCATCCAATGCGGGAATAAAATTGCCAATCCCCCTGCGTGAGGAATATCGTAGACAGCCGATACAGCGTGTTCAATATCATGCGTGCCCCAGTCTCCTCTCGTTCCCATCGATAAGAAACCGTTCAAACCCCATACCCCCGCAAACATCATGGCTTCGCGAAGCTCTATATTTTGAGGGTCTTCCACT
Organism: Sporosarcina sp. P33; assembly: GCF_002077155.1. GTDB lineage: Bacteria > Bacillota > Bacilli > Bacillales_A > Planococcaceae > Sporosarcina. The sequence continues at coordinate 745,236 of NZ_CP015027.1, forward strand.
AATTGTTCCCCAATCTTCATCACTGAACGGAGAGCCGCTTCACAGATTTCATCCTGGAATAGAGTATTTTCTGCTGTGTGGAAATATTGTTCAAAAATATGCGACATCGTATCCACGATACCGTTAACCGTTTGGTCCAAGGGTACAGTCAACGTGTATGCAGGATCCAGTATCGAGAATTTCGGATAGTTCAGCGGTCCTCCCCATCCATATTTCTCCTGTGTTTCTTCATTAGTGATAACAGAACCTGCATTCATTTCTGAACTGGTCGCGGTTAATGTAAGAACCGTGCCAAACGGCAATGCTTCAGAAGGTCTTGCTTTGCCTATGACAAAGTCCCAAGGATCACCATCATATTTCGCAGCAGACGCAATCAATTTCGTACAGTCGATAACGGAACCGCCGCCCGCTGCAATAATGACGTCGATTTGGTGTTCTTTACACAGATCAGCACCTCTTTTAGCTGTCGTCAACCGGGGATTCGGCTCGACACCGGCCATTTCCACCACTTCAAAATCATTTTCATTCAGAAGCTGCAATAATTCATCGTATAATCCGTTACGCTTAATGCTGCCTCCGCCGTATACAAGCAGCACTTTTCTGCCATACCGTGCGAGTTCTTTAGGCAAACGCTGCAGCTGGCCTTCACCGAATAATAATTTAGTCGGATTATTGAAAATAAAATTATCCAATTCGTACGCCTCCTTCTTCCTATTCCCTATTATGAAAAAGATGTATTTATGATGCAAGTATAGTGTTCTGAAAAGAGGATATACTTTTTACAGGAGGAGATAATATGGAAACACTGCAAAAAGTTACACTGGCTATTGCGCTGATCGGCGCTTTAAATTGGGGAGTTGTCGGGATTTTCCGCTTTGACGTCATTGCACAGCTGACAGAAGGAGCTTATCAGCCGCTGGCCCGTTTTCTCTATATTGTGATCGGACTGTCAGGAGTCATCGCACTGCAGGTTCTCTTTACGTATTGGCGCAGGGAAGATGATCCAGAACTCGAGAAAGCCCCTTCTTCATCAATTGAACATGTGTAAATCGGATGTCCCGGAAGTTATGCTGCTTCCAGGGGTATCCTTTTTTAGTTTTGTGCTGCTTCATCAAGCTTCGTTGTGAAGTGGATGCAGACTGGCATCTATGAAAGCTTTGCGGCTCCAGCAGGGTACATTTCGGGAAAACACCGTTTGCATGCGATCCCCCAATACATATTGAAATAAAAAAGAGCCCTCACCGGAAGTCGTTTCATAATGACTTCCGGGAAAGCTCTTTTAATTAGTATTAAACCCAGCCACGGAAACGGCTTGCTTCCGCTGTTTTGCGTACACCGATCATATATGCAGCCAGACGCATGTCAATATTGCGCGTAGTTGCCACATTATATACGTTTTCAAATGCCGTAACCATCTTTTCCGTCATTTTCTCACGTACTTCTTCTTCAGACCAGTAGTACCCCATATTATTTTGTACCCATTCAAAATACGATACTGTTACGCCGCCTGCACTCGCCAGCACGTCAGGCACAAGCAAAATACCGCGATCTGTCAGGATTTTTGTCGCTTCAGAAGTAGTCGGGCCATTCGCCGCTTCTACTACAATGTTTGCTTTAATGTTATGCGCATTCTTTTCAGTGATCTGATTTTCGATTGCAGCCGGCACCAGAATATCACATTCCATTTCGAGCAATTCCGCGTTTGTCAGCGTATTGTCGAATAATGTAGTGACGGTCCCGAAGCTGTCACGACGATCAAGCAGATAGTCAATGTCTAAGCCATCCGGATCATGAAGCGCGCCGTATGCATCGGAAATACCGATAACTTTTGCTCCTGCATCATGTAAGAACTTAGAAAGGAAACTGCCTGCGTTACCGAATCCTTGTACGATTACACGAGCGCCTTTCATATCAATATTACGGCGCTTTGCCGCTTCATTGATAATAATCGTTACCCCTTCAGCTGTCGCACGGTCACGTCCGTGAGAACCGCCGAGCACAACCGGTTTCCCTGTAATGAAACCTGGAGAGTTGAATTCATCGATTTTACTGTATTCATCCATCATCCATGCCATGATCTGGGAGTTCGTGAACACGTCAGGTGCCGGAATGTCTTTTGCCGGTCCCATGACTTGACTTAACGCACGCACGTAGCCGCGGCTTAAACGTTCTAATTCGCCCATGGACATTTCACGCGGATCACAGATGATGCCGCCTTTACCGCCGCCGTATGGCAAGTCCACAATTCCTGCTTTCAGTGTCATCCACATAGAAAGCGCCTTCACTTCATCAGCGTTAACGCCGGGGTGATAACGGACGCCGCCTTTTGTAGGGCCGACTGCATCATTGTGCTGTCCGCGGTATCCGGTAAATACTTTTACTTTCCCGTCATCCATTCGGACAGGAATACGTACTTCCACCATACGAAGTGGTTCTTTCAGTAGTTCATACATTCCTTCATCATAGCCTAGCTTTTCAAGTGCTTCTTTGATAACAACTTGCGTAGACGTAAATAGATTCAGGTTTTCTGTCATTGTATGGTTCGCCTCTTTGTTTGGTATTGTCTTTCACGCACACATTATAACACGGGCTGACCGAAACATCCACCCATCAATTCCAAACCTTTTCTGAATTTATCTTTCGCGCAAAAAAGATCGGGCATGTGAACCTGTTTTATGCGGCAAATACTGTGCGAATCTTTTCTAGCGCCCAGTCTAACTCCTCTTTTGTAATGATCAGCGGCGGGGCAAATCGAATCACTGTGTCATGCGTTTCTTTGCACAGCAGACCGAGTTCTTTCAGCTGCTCACAATAAGGACGTGCGCCTTCTGACAGCTCCATTCCAATGAACAGCCCCCGGCCGCGCACTTCTTTAATGGCAGGATGGGATAGTTTCTGCAGTTCAGACATGAAGTAATTTCCCAGTTCTTCCGACTTTTTCGCCAGTTCTTCCTGCTCCAATACATCAATTGCTGCGATGGATACTGCACACGCCATTGGATTCCCGCCGAATGTTGAACCATGTGAACCTGGGTTGAATACGCCCAGTATGTCATCATTTGCCAGTACACAGGAAATAGGAAATACGCCGCCGCCAAGTGCTTTACCTAAAATATACATATCAGGCGTAACATCATCATAGTCACATGCAAACATTTTTCCCGTACGGCACAGACCTGCCTGGATTTCATCTGCAATGAATAGAATGTTTTCTTTTTTACAAAGCTCGGAAGCTTCTTTCATAAAGCCTTCGGGCGGAATGACAATCCCCGCCTCACCTTGGATCGGTTCAATCAGAAACGCCGCAGTATTGGCAGTAATAGCCGCTTTCAACGCTTCAATATCGCCGTATTCAACCAATTTAATTCCCGGAAGCAATGGACCGAACCCTTTTTTATATTCCGGATCGGATGATAATGAAATTGCGCCAAGCGTACGGCCGTGGAAGTTTCCGACGCATGCAATAATCTCTGCATGATTGCCCGCTACGCCTTTTACGTCATACGCCCAGCGTCTGGCTGCTTTTAACGCAGTCTCCACGGCTTCCGCACCGGTATTCATAGGCAGCACCATGTTTTTTCCCGAGAGCTTTGCCATCTTTTCGTACCATGGACCCAGCTGATCATTATGAAATGCGCGCGAAGTCAGCGTAACTCTGTCCGCCTGATCTTTTAACGCCTGAATAATCGCCGGATGACGGTGGCCCTGATTCACAGCGGAATACGCCGCCAGCATATCCATATATTTCGTGCCTTCCGGATCTTTTACCCACACACCTTCCGCTTCTGAAATTACAATTGGAAGCGGATGATAGTTATTCGCGCCGTATTTTTCTGTTTGATCAATAATCGCAGTCGTTTTTGTCATATTCATTCACTCCTCCACATTCTCTAGACCGGTTCACAGCATTTCTGAAGTCGTTTTCCCCTGCATATGCAGCTGCAAGTAATCCGGACCGCCAGCTTTGGAATCTGTACCTGACATATTGAAACCGCCAAATGGCTGATAGCCTACGATTGCCCCTGTACATCCCCTGTTGAAATACAAATTCCCAACGTGGAAGTCCTCGCGTGCCTGTTCAATGTGGCGGCGGTTGTTCGTAATGACCGCGCCCGTCAAGCCATAGTCCGTGTCATTGGCAAATTCAATCGCTTCGGTAAACGAGGAAGCTTTTGAAAGCGCCACAACCGGCCCGAATATTTCTTCCTGAGAAATGCGCGCTGCCGGATCCACATCTGCAAATACAGTCGGTGCTACAAAATATCCTTTGGAATCGTCACCGGTTCCGCCGGCAATCAGACGGCCTTCTTTCTTGCCTATCTCAATATAGTCCATAATTTTATCGTATGCCGCCTGATCGATAACCGGTCCGGCAAGATTTTTGCTATCGGCGGGATCTCCCCAGTGGAACGCCTTCGTTAATTCTTCTACGCGTTTTACCACTTCATCGTAGACCTCTTCATGAATAATTGCGCGGGAACACGCTGAACATTTCTGACCGCTGAAACCAAATGCCGATTTTACGATAGATTGGGCAGCCAGTTTCAGATCTGCTTCGTTATCGACGACAATCGTATCTTTTCCGCCCATTTCCGCAATTACACGTTTCAGCCAAATTTGCCCGTCATGAACTTTCGCCGCACGTTCAAAAATGCGCGTACCTACCTCACGGGATCCTGTAAATGATATAAAGCGGGTATCTTTATGATCGACCAGATAGTCTCCGATTTCGGAACCTGATCCTGGGATATAGTTGACAACACCTGCCGGTAAGCCGGCCTCTTCCAGCACTTCAATAAATTTATACGCAACCACTGTAGCGGTGGACGCCGGTTTCAGTAGTACCGTGTTACCTGTAACAAGTGCTCCAACTGTTGTGCCCGCCATGATCGCAAATGCAAAGTTCCATGGTGAGATGACTACCCCTACACCAAGCGGAATATAATCGAATCGGTTGTATTCACCCGGTCTGCTCTCGACTTTCATGCCATCTTTCAATGTAAGCATCTGTCTGCCGTAATATTCCAAGAAATCGATTCCTTCCGCCACGTCAGCATCCGCTTCATTCCACGGCTTGCCGGCTTCTTTCGTAAGCAACGCGGAAAACTCAAATTTACGGCGTCTGACAATTGCTGCGGCTTTAAACAGCACATCCGCCCGGAATTCAGGCTTTACTTTTCTCCACGTCTCAAATGTTTCTTTCGCAACAGTCATCGCTTGCTCAGCTAAGCCGCGGCTCGCCTGCGAAACATTCCCGATAATTTCTTTTTTATTTGAAGGGTTGCTGGACGCAAGCTTCTGATCGGTCATGATGCGTTCTCCACCGATAATTAACGGGTAGTCTTCACCCAAGTAGCCTTCCACCGTCTTAAATCCCTGCTCGTATGCTTTGCGATTTTCTTCAACCGTAAAATCTGTAAAAGGTTCATGTTTGTATGGAATCATTTGGAATCAAATCCTCCTTTTAATTAGGGTGCAAAATATATTTGCGTTTGATAGCGTTTACATTTATAATGATGCAAGAAAACATGGCGCTTTGCAAGTGATTTGAAGAATTTTTTTCATATTCTGCTAATTTAGTAACGGGTACGCTATTAGGAATACGTTAGGAAGGTGTACAACATGAATGCCCAAGATAGATTACTGCACATATGCAATCAGTTTGCCGTCGATCATGCAAATATCGGGATACACGCCGTCGATGATTCAGGGCGGACGATCATTTATAATCGTAAAATGAAAGAAATTGAAGGGCTAAATCTTGAGGATATAAAAGATCATTCGATTGTTGAGTTGTTCAATTTTGATAAAAATGAAAGTACGCTGCTAAAAGTGCTGCAAAGCGGTGAACCCCAGCTTCGCGTAAAGCAAACGTATTGGAACACAAAAAAGACGGAAATTACAACGATGAATGACACGTATCCTGTTTATCACAAACAGCAGCTAGTCGGAGCGATCGAGTTTGCACAGGATATTACAGCACTAGAAAAATTCGTGCTGCAGCCGCTGCGCAAAACGCAGGCACCCGTGACATTCAATCAGCTGATTGCACATTCTGCTGCTATGAAATCAGTAATTTCCACTGCAGAAAAAGCAGCTTCAGCCAAATTGCCTGTGCTCTTAATCGGTGAAACAGGAGTCGGCAAAGACCAGCTCGCTGAAGCAATACATTATGATGCGTCCGCCGAGGAACAGGTTTTCCGCACTTTTCATTGCCTTCATGCAGATACAGACAATCTGCAGCAACTTGAACAAACCTTGCAGGATGAGCCTCCGATGACATTATTCTGTGAACGGATCGACGGATTGCCGATTCCGCTGCAAAGAGCATTGTTATATGTCTTGCAGCAAACTTCCTCTCACCAGTTTATTGCCAGTATTGGAGACGATCCGGTGGAGCTCATTTCTTCGGGCGCATTACTGAAGGAATTATATTATTTTTTTGCATCGTTCACGATACGGATCCCCCCGCTGCGCAAGCGGACTGAAGATATTATTCCATTTGCGGATGCCTATCTGAGCCGCAAGAAGGAATCACTCGGAGCGGGGCTTATGCAAATTGATGAAGAAGTGAAGGAGCTGTTTTGTTCATACAGCTGGCCCGGAAATCTGCGGGAGCTTGCATTGCTGCTTGACGAAGTGTCGTCTATCCGGACAACAGAAGAGACATTGACAATCGGGATGCTGCCTGCCCAATTCAGGCAGAAGGCGGAGGCTGCGTCAAATGAAGCGCTGCAGCCGGGCGATTTCATTGTAAACAGCAATGCTGCGCTTCCGCCGCTCGATCAATATTTGCGGGAGGCGGAACGGTATTATCTTCAAAAAGCGATGAAACTGCATAATGATAATATCACCAAAACCGCAAGTTCTCTTGGGATGAGCAGACAAAACTTACAATACCGTCTAAAAAAGCTGAGAGAATAAAAACACACGAAAGCGGCAAAATGCTGCTTCCGTGTGTTTTTAATGTCCGGATTGCTCGATCCAGTCCTGTAACTTATCCTTTAATGAGTTAAAACCATCTTTGTCCTGCTGATCCACGCGCTCCTGCAGTGACTGACGGGAACGGTTATGATTCAAATAGGAACTGGGCGGTTCTTGCAACGCACGAATCGATAAACTGATTTTACTTGCTTCATCGTCTACATCCAATACTTTGACGCGGACTTCCTGCCCTACTTCCAAAAAATCATGAATATCTTTTACGAATCCATACGTGATTTCAGAGATGTGCACTAACCCTTGCGTTGAAGCATCCAGTGATACAAACGCACCGTACGGCTGTATTCCGGTCACTTTCCCGGTCAGCTCATCTCCTACTGCAAATTTGTGAGACATGCATAACAGCTCCCAATCTAAAGTAGTATCTATTCTGCCATTCTGGCCGCTTCATAGTATACCATATTTCAGGAATTTGAACAAAAAACCACCATTCAAATGAATAGCGGTGTACATTCTGAGTTATACAATATGTTTGGCTTCATATTTAACTGCCATTAGCTTATAGGAAATATCCATGCATTTCTCTAAAGGTATCCAAATTTCATAGGTATGCTCATAGACATTACGAATGCATTTGGCTAAGTCTGCCGGGTGGTCAATCCGGTCAAGTGCCGCCACTACTTCTGCTATTTCTGTGTCATATGCGTCTTCCCCTGCCCCGAACGGATTCCATTGCTTCAGCAGTAAAACAGCTTTTCTGTTCATTTCTATGGTTTGCACGATTCGTCACCTTATTTGTGTTTTCTTTTTATCATAGCACAGCCATCCATAAGAAAAAAGAAAACTGTTATTCGCGTTACGTGTCAGCCGGGCCAATAAAAAAGAACATCCCGGTCAATCGACGGGATGTTCCTGATTGGCGTTCTGCCGACGTTCACGCAAAATACGCTGTTCCAGCTCTTTCGTTTCTTCTTCCTGCCGCTTGGACTTCTTAATGATCCAACGAAATACGATCAGCATCAGTGTCATAAAGATGACGAAAGAGATAGCTGCTGGAATGTATTCTGACTTATCTTCAGGAAAATAAAGAAACGGCATCAATAGAACGAAGTCCATGATAGTTTCCTCCTATGAATCAAATACGATTACTTTTGAATAATTTCAATTGATTCGATTTTGATATCTTCTTTCGGCTTGTTGTCGCGGCCGCATTTTGTATTGGCGATGCTGTCGACAACGTCCATGCCTTCCACTACCTGTCCAAAGACTGTGTGCTTCTGATCTAAGTGAGGTGTTCCGCCGTTTTCTTCATATGCATCAGCAATCTCATCCGGCCAGCCGCCTTTTTTCAATTGGGCTGCAGTAGCGCCTCCAAGTGAAGACGCCTGTACAATAAAGAACTGGCTTCCATTTGTGTTCGGGCCTGCATTTGCCATGGACAGTGCGCCGCGCAAGTTGAACAAGTTCATTGTGAATTCATCCTGGAATGTATTTCCGTAGATACTCTCTCCGCCCATACCTGTTCCAGTCGGGTCTCCGCCTTGAATCATGAATTCAGGAATAACACGGTGGAAAATAATTCCGTTATAATAGTCGTTTTCAGCGTGTGTCAGGAAATTTTCAACCGTCTTCGGCGCATGCTCTTTAAAGAGCTTTATTTTGATCGGCCCCATTGTCGTGTTCATCACAACAAGTGCTTCGTTCTCTGCTACTTCAGTCGATAATTGTGGATACATGATATTCCTCCTCTGATTTGCGTGCCTGTTCGTTTTGGTGCATGTTTTGTATATGGAAACAGTCTATCATATATGGCTGGAAAATTCGATAATTGTAACTGTGACAGTTAGTTGACAATATGTTTTAGGAAGGGATAAAGCGCGGCGCTGAGGGGAAAAAGCGTTGATCATTAGTGGAAGCAGGGCGGGTTCGCTCATTAATTCGTATAAGCGCTCATAGTTCATGTGTAACCGCTCAATGTTCATCGCCAGCCGCCCTATCGCGATCCGTAACCGCTCACACTCTGCGCTGAAGCGCTCTATGACGAGCTGTAACCGCTCATTGCGTCATTGCGCGCTCCCCCGCCCCCCAGCGTTTCTAGATCTTGATCGCACTCATACACTTCAAGAGTAAATAAGCGTCAATAACTTCAATGAGTTCTGGCATTACAAGTAATTTCATCCTGTGTACATCAATTGACTCTGACTGCAGGTGTAGGCACTATGTTTCCTTCGCCCGGCGAATTGTTTTATACTAATAACCAATTACTGTTCTACAGAAGGAAGGTGGCCGATTTTGAGTCGGCATAAGAAAAATTTTATTATCATCTGGGTGACCAACTTCCTGGTTGCAGGCACGATGACAATGATTATGCCTTTCCTTTCGTTATATATTGATACGTTCGGAGATTATTCAGAGGCATATGTCCAGAAATGGGCGGGTCTGATTTTCGGGGCCACATTTATTACCGCGCTGATTATGTCACCTATTTGGGGGCGTTTTGCGGACCGTTATGGATTTAAGCCCATTTTATTAATTAACGGCTTCGGGATTGCGACTTCTGTATTCTTGATGGGATTCGTCGATTCAGTGGAAGTCTTTTTTGTTTTACGGCTGTTGAATGGCCTTGTATCCGGTTTTCTGCCGACTTCACTTGCTTTTATTTCATCGCAGACACCCCGGGATGAGGCTGGTAAGATGCTTGGCACGCTGCAGATGGGCGGTGTCGCAGGTATGCTGTTCGGGCCGGTGCTGGGCGGACTGATGGCAGACAGCTTCGGTTTTGAATATACATTTATCATTACCTCCGTGTCTGTTGTGATCGCGGCACTCATTGTATTGATTGGGATAAAAGAGGAAACACGTGTGAAAGCACGCAAAGTCGTAAAGTATTCCAGGAAGGTAATAATAGGCGGATTATTCAAGCACCGTCTGATGTTTAACGTCATGATCATTACAACATTGATACAAGTCGGGAACTTCAGTATTCAGCCGCTTCTGTCGCTCTATGTAGCGGATTTGACACATGCGATGACCAATGTGGCGTTCCTGGCAGGATTAACGTTCAGCGCAACAGGTCTTGGAAATCTATTATTCGCCAGATACTGGGGGAAAATCGGTGATGATATTGGCTACGAAAAAGTACTTGGTATTTTACTTATCATGTCATTTGTCTTTATTATCCCGCAGGCATTTGTATCTTCTTTATGGCAATTGGTTCTGCTGCGGTTCCTGTTCGGTATCTCGACAGGCGGCATGATTCCGATTACTACAGCACTTGTCCGCCGGGAGGCACCTCTTGAAGTGCAGGGAGAAGTGATGGGTTATAACACCAGCTTCCGGTTTCTTGGGAATATTGTAGGACCGATTTTCGGCGGGATTGTCAGCGGGTATATCGGTATTCCTTCGGTGTTCATCGTGACCGGTGTACTGTTTATGATCGGTTATTTATTGTTAACGCTGGCGATACGCCGGCCCACACAGGACTTCGAGCATTTTCTGGAAGACCGGCAAGTTGAAGCAGATCAGCACATATAAGATTGACCCCGTAAACAAAGTTTGCGGGGCTTTTTCATGCAATGATCCAAACGATGGCTGCCGATATATGTTATATTTTTCTAAAGTATCATTAACGTGCGATGGATGGGAGGCTGCTTAGTTGAAACAAATAGTCGGCTTGGTGATTACACTTGCTTGCGTTCCACTGTTAGTATTTATTCAAAATCAGATTCAGGCCGAGACTGTACAGACAGAAACACTGCAGGCGTCTATCCGCGATGCAGTGAAACTGGACGTCCCCGTCATGCGGTCGCCTATACAGATGAAAGACCGCAACGGTAAGCTTTTTGCGGAAGAATATGTTGAATGGCGGCGGCCGATTGACTTGCAAGATATGACGTTCTTCACTCGTCAACTATTTTTAAAAAGTGAAGACCGGACGTTTTATGAACACCGCGGTTATGATATCGCCGCCATTATTCGTGCGTTTACAGTCAACGCAGCCGCGGATGATAAAAGGCAAGGCGCTTCTACCATCACTCAGCAAGTCGTGCGTCTGCGTTATTTATCGACCGAAAAAACATATGAACGTAAATTCAAAGAACTGTTTCTCGCTGCAGAACTGGAAAAACAGTCGACGAAGGACGAGATTTTGGAAATGTATTTGAATGAAATGTATTTCGGCAATCAAGTATACGGAATTGGCGGAGCGGCAACCTATTATTTCAGCCGCCCGTTAGAAAAGCTGAATGAGGCAGAAATTGCATTTTTGGCGGCGATTCCGAATAATCCGTCGCTCTATAATCCAATCAAGCATTTCGATAAAACGAAAGAACGCCAAGTACGGCTCCTTCGGGTGCTGACGGACCAGCAGGTGATCACGCCTGAGCAATTTGAAGAATACCGTCAGCTGCCGATTACTTTACACGTCAAGAAAAAAGAACAATTTTATCCGATGTACAGCTCATACGTATTGGAAGAATTGAAAGAACTCATTGCGCAGACGGAGGGACTGGATGCCTCTATGCAAAAAGCCCGGACACCTGAAGAGCGGCAGCGCTGGCAGAATGAAATTAATAGACGCACGCGCGATGTCATCAGCAAAGGCGTGACGATTGAAACCGCACTGGATCCCTCGAAGCAGCAGCATGATGAAAATCGGCTGAATGCACTGATTGGAACCGGCGGCGTGCAGGCCGGAGCGGCTGTCATCGATAATGAAATGCGGGAAATCATCAGTCTGTATGCCGGTTCTGGCTATAAGAAAACCGATTTCAACCGCGCCTATCAGGCAGTGCGGCAACCCGGGTCCGCGATTAAGCCGTTCCTTGTCTACGCCCCGTTCTTTGAAAGTGGCCCTTATCACGCCGACACACCGGTCAACAGCAGCAACATTTGCATAGGCGGCTATTGCCCAACGAACTTTGGCAATTATCAATTTGGCACCACTTCTGTGCGGGAAGCCTTTCGCAACAGTTATAACACAACGGCTGTCCGCCTATTGCAGCGTGTAGGCATCGATACGGCATTTGCTCATCTGGAACCCTTCCACTTCCGGCACTTTGTCGAAGCGGACCGCACTTATCCTGCCGCTCTTGGCGGTTTTTCAAAAGGCGTTACACCGCTTGAACTGGCGGGTGCGGCTACCGGCTTTATTGACGGAATGTACATACCTCCCCGCGCTATCCGTTCAGTGAAAGACTCTACAGGGGAAGTGCTTTATAAATGGAAGGATACGACAAAGGCGGTCTGGTCCCCTTCCACCGTCAGCAGTATCCGGTCACTTATGCAGGAAGTCGTGCTCAACGGCACTGGTGAAGGAATTGCACATACTACTGGTTATACTGGAGCAAAAACCGGCACGACAGATTCATTCAAAGACTTGTGGGCAGTCGGCATGAACGACCGCTATACTTCTGCGGTATGGATTGGCTATGACCGGCCGAAACCGATTCCGCGTCTGCGTGACCAGAAAATTCATCTTCGCGCCTTTTCTTCCACGATGAGACCATAAAAGCCTTGCAGGTCCGTTAACCGGATCAGCACGGCTTTTCATATTACGTAGTCGGATTGGCCAGCGGAATGCTCGCAAGCAATCCATTATACAGACGGAACACGATATAAATAAGCCCCGCGAGCAAAACACTCCAGATAATGATTTGGAAGAAAATTAATCCGACAGTATGTGTCAGCGGCATGAACGGACTTAATGTATATATGACGTAGACGAAGTAGATAAATGTGGTGACGCTGAAGATCAGCACCAGCGCTTTCCATGATTGAATACCGGCTAATGAAACCAATGCCCCGATGAAGTAAATTAAGGCACCCGACTTCGATGCGCTGTAAGAAGCATCCGCCTCTTCTTTCAGGAAAAACTGTAACGCCGTCTCGTGAATCGTAACAGCAATCAATTTTAAAGCCGCGATGACCATAAAGAATAACAGTGTATACATTGTTAATAAGAAAATCCGTAATTGCAGATCGGATAAAAACTCGCGCATTCCCTGGTACAGACCGATTTCTTTAAAGAAAATCAAAGTCTCACCGACACTGTACACACCGAACGTCAGACTGAACAGGACAACGCTGACGAATGGCAAGTAACTGAATAAATATGGATTGTTCATACTGCACCTCAAAAATATTTTTTCACCCTCCTAATAATATAAGAAGGAAGTCGAATAAAGCAATAATTGGTCAACTGTCGGCTATGCAATTTGAAATGTTTTACGCTATACTAACAAATACGCCCACGCATATAACATGCACCATTTACTTTTACGATGAAAGAACATGTACGGAAGGAGGATTCTCTTGGAATTCGTGTTATTGATTTTTTTACCTGTAATCTTCGCGTTATTTGTTCCTTTGGCATATAAAAGAATCAAAGGAATACATACGGGTTGGTTCGTTTTACTCGTCCCGCTGGTGCTGTTTGGCTATTACGCCGGCTTCTTGCCATTGGTGATGGATGGCGGTCATGCTATTTCTGAACTGCAATGGATTCCTTCGCTTGGTATTGTATTTACATCATACATAGATGGTCTCAGTTTATTGTTTACACTATTGATTACCGGAATCGGCTCACTGGTCGTATTGTATTCTGTGTTTTACATGGACAGTAAAAAAGAGAATCTTGGAAGCTTTTATGTTTACCTGCTGATTTTCATGACCGCTATGCTTGGGGTTGTTCAGTCGGACAATACGATGACACTCTATTTGTTCTGGGAGTTAACATCTATTTCATCCTTCTTATTGATCGGCTTCTGGTATACAAAAGACAAATCACGCTTTGGTGCGCTGAAGTCGATGATGATTACCGTGTTCGGCGGATTGATGATGCTCGGGGGCTTTATTTTACTTAATATTATGGGGGGAACATTCTCTATCCGGGAATTAATCGCCCAGGCTCCTGAACTTGCAAATCAGCCCTACTTTATGCTGGCGTTAGTATTGATCTTGTTAGGCGCGTTCACCAAATCAGCACAGTTTCCGTTCTATATTTGGCTGCCGGATGCCATGGAAGCGCCCACGCCGGTCAGTGCATATCTACACTCCGCCACGATGGTTAAGGCGGGTATCTATTTGGTTGCACGTTTCACGCCAATTTTCGGGTCATCGTCCGTCTGGATCTGGCTCGTCACAGGAATCGGGTTGCTGACGCTGTTCTGGGGATCATTCTTTGCAGTAAAGCAAACCGATTTGAAAGCGATTTTAGCATTTTCAACAGTCAGTCAATTGGGGCTGATTATGTCGCTCCTTGGTGCAGGCGCTATTTCTTATCATACGACTGCAGCCATATTCAGTTTTGCGACATATGCAGCGATTTTCCATTTGATTAACCATGCGACATTTAAGGGCGGTCTCTTCATGATTGCAGGTATCATCGACCATGAAACCGGTACCCGAGATATCCGGAAGCTTGGCGGGCTGATGAGTATTATGCCGATAAGTTTTACGGTTGCATTGATCGGTTCATTGTCAATGGCCGGCCTGCCTCCATTCAACGGATTCCTCAGTAAAGAAATGTTTTTGGAATCTATGGCAGCGCTTCAACACTTTGAACTGTACAACTTTGATACTTGGGGAATCCTTTTCCCGATTGTCGCTTGGATTGCAAGCGTCTTCACGTTTACGTACAGTCTGTATTTTGTTTTGAAAACATTTATCGGACAGAAGAAATTCGAGCAATTGCCGAAGCAGCCTCACGAAGCACCGATTGGTATGCTGGCAGCTCCGATGATCCTGGCAAGCCTGGTTATCATTATTTTCTTCATACCGAATCTGGTCGGCAAATGGATTATTAAACCGGCCGTCATGGCGGTTCAGCCTACATTGTACGCCAGCCCGTCTGCTGTCGATATTCACGTGAAGGCATGGCATGGTTTTGGTTCAGTCGGCTTATGGCTTACGGTAGGTGTCATCGTATTCGGCACACTGTTATATCTGACTATTCCAAAATGGCAGCCGTTCTATCGTATCCAGCCGGACAGGCTGTCGCTGAATGCAGGGTATGACGCGTTAATGCGCGGAAGTGAAAGAGGAATGAACCGCGTTTCCCGTCTGTATATGACAGGTAAAATCCGAACGTATTTATTATATATGTTTGCTTTCCTGTCTGTTTCGATCATCGCGGTGCTGTTCATCAAAGATGCGTTCATCGTTGATATGAACAGTTTTGCAGCGATTACGTTGTATGGCGTGCTGAATGGACTGGTGCTGCTGCTATCAGTCGGCTTCGTCGTATTTGCGAAGTCACGTCTTGCCGCCATCATTGCGCTCGGCGGCGTCGGTTATTCCGTCGCATTATTCTTTGTGATCTTTAAAGCGCCTGACCTGGCATTGACACAGCTTGTGATTGAGACCGTGTCTGTTGCATTATTCTTGCTGGCATTTAAACATTTGCCCGCACTTCAAACACACGGCGAGACGGCAAGCCATAAAGTCGTCAACCTGATTGTTTCATTAAGCGTGGGTGTGATGGTGACATTAGTTGCCTTATCCAGCCACTCACAAAAATTAATCCCTTCGATTTCGCAGTACTACAAAGACACGGTCGCAACAGAAGCCGGCGGCGGAAATATCGTCAACGTCATTCTCGTGGATTACCGTGGATTTGATACGCTGTTTGAAATTGCAGTTCTCGCTATTGCAGGGATTGCGGTACTGGGCATGATTCGCCTGCGCGTATCGAGAAAGGAGCCGACTGATGAAAACAAATGATGTCATTTTACAAACCGCAACAAAAGTAGTGTTTTTCATCATCTTTCTGTTCTCGATTCATATCTTTTTCGTGGGTCATTATGCACCAGGGGGAGGATTTGTCGGCGGCTTGCTGACGACAGGTGCTATCGTATTGCTGCTGCTCGCGTTTGATTTGAAAACGATCCAGCAAATTCTTCCTTTCAACTTTACGATCGTTACGGCAATCGGTCTTGTGCTGGCTCTAAGTACGGCGGGTGCATCAATTTTCTTCAATGTGCCGTTCTTTACGCACGCATATGATGATTTCAATTTGCCGTTATTTGGCAAGACTTCCCTTCATACCGCTATGTTTTTTGACAGCGGCGTGTACTTGGTAGTGGTCGGCTCCGCCATCACGATAATCCAGTCGATTGGAGGCGATGACTGATGGAATTTATTTTATCCATTCTCATTGGTGTGCTGTTTACGGCGGCCGTGTACTTGATCCTTTCAAGAAGTTTATTGAAAGTCATTTTAGGTACCGGTCTGCTCAGTCATGGTGCCCATTTGCTCATTTTGACAATGGGAGGTCTTGGAGGTTCAGCACCTCCAGTATTGATTGACGGTATAACGGATTTCGCAGATCCACTGCCTCAGGCGCTGATCTTAACGGCGATTGTCATCAGTTTCGGTGTGACAGCGGTCATACTCGTCATGGCGTATCGTATGTACGCCGTACACCAGACAGATAATATGAATGAATTGAGAGGGAATGATGAACATGATTAATCTTCTTTTATTTCCGATCATTATTCCTTTCTTTTTCGCGATGATTTTAATGTTCTTCAAAGAGCAGGTAGTCATCCAAAGAGTTTTGACACTAATCGGATTGGCTCTCAGTCTAGTTGCTTCTTGTTGGCTTGTCGCGACAGTAAAGACCGAAGGAATCCAAACCGTGACGCTCGGAAGCTGGCCCGCACCATTCGGTATATCCATGGTGTCGGATATGTTTTCCGCACTGCTCGTCACAACAACGATTTTGATCACGTTCTTTGTTGTTTTGTACAGCTTTTCATCAATCGGCATAGAAAGAGAGCGTTTTTTCTACTACCCTGCCATCCTGTTCATGATTACAGGTATTAACGGGGCTTTCACGACCGGGGATATTTTCAATATGTTCGTATTCTTCGAAGTGCTGCTGATCGCGTCGTACCTGCTTATCGTACTGGGCGGCGAAAAAAGACAGCTGCGCGAATCCATCAAGTACATATTGGTGAATGTAATTTCATCTGCGATTTTCGTCATCGCGGTAGCTTATTTGTATTCCGTGGTCGGAACATTAAACATGGCGGACATTTCGGTGAAGATTGCTGAAATCAATCAGCCGGGAATCATTTCCGTCATCGCCATTTTGTTTTTGATCGTATTTGGTATTAAAGGGGCAATCTTTCCTTTGTATTTCTGGCTCCCCGGATCGTACGCTGCACCGCCGATTCCTGTCTTGGCATTATTTGGTGCCCTGCTGACAAAAGTCGGTGTCTATGCGATCACGCGGACCTATACTTTATTTTTCGTTCATGACATTGGGTTCACCCATCAATTCCTGCTCGTTCTGTCGATATTGACAATCATTGCAGGCTGTATCGGTGCCCTTGCATACTTCGATTTGAAACAAATTATTATTTACAACATCATCATCGCAGTAGGCGTCATTCTGTTTGGCGTGGCTCAAATGAACACGGCAGGACTGGAAGGTGCCGTCTACTATTTGATTCACGATATGTTAATTAAAGGTGCGCTGTTCGTGTTGATCGGGATTATTATTTATGTGACCGGCACATCGAACTTGCGTGAAATGGGCGGTCTCATCAAGACGCACGGCACGCTGGGCTGGACGTATTTAATTGCGGCTTTCGGTCTTGCCGGCATTCCTCCGTTAAGCGGATTTATCGGAAAGGTGCTCATCGCAAAAGGCGCATTTGAAGCAGATCATGCGTTCAGCAGTGTGATCGTCTTGGCTTCGAGCCTGATTGTGCTGCTGTCT
The DNA here is from genome assembly GCF_002077155.1 of Sporosarcina sp. P33. Classification (GTDB taxonomy): domain Bacteria; phylum Bacillota; class Bacilli; order Bacillales_A; family Planococcaceae; genus Sporosarcina. The sequence goes on from NZ_CP015027.1 coordinate 762,904, forward strand.
GTTATACGGATTTTCATTTATGCCTTTTGGGGCCCGCAGCAGCATGTATTGCCAGCCCGGGATCAGCGCGTATACCGTCAGATGATGCTGCCGGCAGTCATGCTTGTACTCATCACAGCGGCGTACGGTGTCGGTGCGGAATGGCTCATGCCATATATGAAGGATGCTGCTGATGTGCTGGCGGATCCGTCAATCTATATAAATGCGGTGTTAAAGGAGTAGAGGTCAATGGCTTTTCAGATACTTTTAAATTTCTTCATTGCAGTCGTTTGGATGTTCATGACAAGTTCATTGACACCTTCTACGTTCATTATTGGGTATATTATCGGGTTGTTGATGATTATCATGACGCGCCGCTATTTCAGGAGCCGCCTTTACGTCTGGCGGATCTGGTCTGCATTGAAACTGACCGCAATCTTTTTGCGGGAGCTGATCATGTCGAATATTTCTGTGCTGATGCTGGTTATCAAACCAGACCTATCGACGATGCAGCCAATGTTCTTCGCGTTGCCGACTGAACTTGAGCAAGATTGGGAGATTACGCTGTTATCAAGTTTAATTACATTAACACCCGGCACGGTCGTTGTTCATGTTTCCGATGATCAGCGCACACTGTACATCCATGCCATTGATGTAGATGACGTGGATGAAGCAATTGACTCAATTAAAAACACATTCGAGAAAGCCATTATGGAGGTGAGCCGGGGATGAACCTGTTTTATTCTGTCTGTCTCGTGCTGGTCATCTTGTCTATGCTCGGATTGCTGTATCGTGTATGGAAAGGGCCTTCTGTTCCGGATCGGCTCGTTGCACTGGATGCGGTTGGTGTCATGCTGATTTCCGCTATCGCACTGCTGTCCATCCTGTTAGATACACCCTTCTTCATCGATGCAATTCTGCTGATTGCGATTATGTCGTTCATCGGTACGGTGTCCTTCTCTAAATTCATTGAGAGAGGAGAGATTATCGAACGTGGATCTGATCGCTGATAGTATTATCATATTGCTAGTTACTGTGGGAATCATTTTTACGATTGTCACCGTCATAGGGATTTTACGGCTGCCGGATGTGTATACACGTGCGCACGCTGCATCGAAAAGCGCCACGCTCGGTGTCATGAGTTTATTGCTCGGGGTATTCTTCAACTTTTGGTGGAATGAAGGCCATTTCAGTATTCAGCTGCTGCTCGGTATCGTCTTCTTATTCATCACTTCTCCAATCGGCGGTCACTTGATGACACGCGCTGCTTATATGTCAGGAGTTCAACCGACAAAGTTAACAGTCGGGGATGATTTAAAGAAAGCGATAAAAAAGAAGCGCGAAGAAATAGAGAAAACCACGCAGGAGGATTGATCCTCTCTGCGTGGTTTTTTTAATAGTATGGATAATAAGGATAGTAAGGCGGGTAATACGGATAGTTATAATAAGGCGGATAATATCCTCCAAAGCCGCCACCGTAACCGTAGCCGTAGCCCGGCGAAAACGCGTTACCGAGGAATCCTCCGACTAATCCGCCAAGGAATGGCGCTCCGAATCCAAAACCTCCCCCGTAGCCACCGCCGTGACCGCCTCTGTGGCCGCCTCCGTAACCGCCTCTATAACTGTTTCTTGTCATTCAAGCTCCCCCTTTCCCTTTATCCTATGCCCGCTGATAAAAGTGGATTGGGGAAAGAGCCCAACTGTGATTATTCCTGTTCTTCTGTTTCAGCAGCCAGACGCTCTACAAACGTCGCCAATGTACGCACCATCACGCCTGTCGCGCCCTTAGGACCAAGCACATGCGAACTCGCCGCATCAGAAGTGCCCGCAATGTCTAAATGAATCCAAGGTGTATCGCCGACAAATTCTCCAACGAAGCCGCCGCCGAAAATCATATGGCCATCGCGCCCAGGTGAGTTGTTCAAGTCCGCCACATCACTTTTACGAATCCGCTTACGGTCATTTTCCGTTAACGGCAGCCGCCAGATGAACTCCCCTGTTTCCTCCGCTGCCTCTTGGAATTGCTTATAGAACTCATCATTATTTGTCAGTGTGCCAGTTTTGTCATTGCCAAGCGCCACAATGACACCGCCTGTCAATGTCGCTACATCGATCAAATACTCTGCACCTGCCTGCTTCGCATATGTCACCGCATCAGCCAGCACTAAACGGCCTTCCGCATCTGTATTCAGCACTTCAATCGTCTTGCCGCTGAGCGAGGTGATGACATCATCCGGCTTGAATGCATTTCCAGAAATCATGTTATCAGTAGAGGCGATGACCGCAATGACATTCTTTTTCGGTCTGGACTCTCCTATGATGCACATAGCGCCCAGAACGGCTGCAGCGCCACCCATATCACCTTTCATGCCGACCATGCCTTCACGGGGCTTCAGTGAGTAGCCGCCCGTATCGTACGTAATTCCCTTGCCGACTAACCCAATGACATCTTCCCACTGTTCCGTAGCCTGATATTTCAGCACGATCAGCCGAGGCTCTTCCACAGAACCTTGGTTTACTGCAAGAATTGCGCCCATGCCTAGCTCTTCCATCTCCGCTTTGCCAAGAATATCGATTTCCAGATCATAGCTGTCTGCCAATTCACGTGCATAATCTGCCATTTTAGCCGGTGTCAATAAATTCGGCGGCACATTGACAAGTGTCCGCGCTTCATTGACTGCATGCGCATAAATCATACCGACTTCGCCTGCCGCTTTGACACTTTCCTCATCTGACGCCGTAATGAAAGTAACTGAAGTGAGCGGCACATCTGCTTCGTTGGAGGATGTCTGGAACCCTTCATAGACGTAAGAACCCATGCCAATGCCTTCCGACGCCAAGTATGCGACGTCATCGCAACTGATTTCGTCATTGCAGAACGGTGCTGTCCAGACGCTCACAGTGCGCACACGGTCTTTGTGCAGCTGTTTGCCTACTGCTGCAAACAGTTCGCGCAGCGGCTGCTCAGCAAGCTCCTTTTGCTTTCCTGCACCTACAAAGTAGACTCTCTTGTAGGATTGTTTCGATAATGCCGGCATTTTTGTAATCGCTTTAAATTTCTGCTGAACGTCATGCGATTTAATCCAGTCCGGAAGAGATGGATGGAATGCTTCGGCAAACTGATCAAAGCCCTCTACATTTTCCGGGTGATCGGGCACTCCGATAATAAGTGCCTCTACTTCTTTTTGATCAATTGCGGATGCAGTTTCTACGTTTATCATCTGTTGATCCTCCCTTTTCTTTACGGTTTCCCCCTACTAGTATAGACTAGTCAGATTAGCACTTCCAACCACAAGGATTGTTCGGTTTTCTCAACGATTCGCTGATCATTATGGTATACTGATTGCTAAACTAAGACAGAAACGGAGTGGAATCACTTGGCTATTTTTGAAAACATACCGCTCCTCGCAGCGCTGTTCGCCATTCTATTTGCCCAATTCGTAAAAATACCGATTCATTTTTTATTGACACGTAAACTGGATTTCGGTCTAATGACTTCTACTGGCGGCATGCCCAGCTCCCACTCAGCAGCCGTCACCGCACTGACGACTGCAATTGCGTTTGAAGCCGGTCTGGATTCCCCTTTGTTTGCGGTTTCTGCCATCTTCGCAGTCATCGTCATGTTCGACGCGACCGGCATCCGCTACCAGGCGGGACAGCAGGCCGTCATCATCAACCAGATGCGGTCTGATTTTCAAGTGTTCGTCGACGATATCAAAGGCTGGCCGAAGAAGGACAACGAAACCAAAATTCAGGAACTCAAAACCTTGCTCGGCCACAAACCAAACGAAGTATTCTTCGGCGCCCTGACAGGAATTCTTATCTCGATCTTTACGTATACCGTGATTTTGTGAGTGGAAAGCACGTCGGTTTCTGGTTTCAGAAAAGTAACTGGCTGCTGCTGCGTAAGCGTTGTTCTGCTTTTATTTCGGGTCATGATAACACAGGCCGACGTCATTGTAATGATAGAAGCTAAACGGCATTGAACCCGCTGCGGCGCTGGCGGATGGCTTCCGTTTAGTGAGCGAATGTCGTTTAGGCTACTGATTTTTGAAATGTGACGGGCAAGTGCTGTGCGGATGTTTTTCTGCTTTTTGCATCGAAAACGTAATACACCAGTTGCCGTCATTGTTGTAAGAGAAGCAAGACGGCATCGAACTCACTACGGCGCTGGCGGATGGCTACGCAATGAGCCAGACAGAAAGACCGCCTGGCTGTCTCATCACTTCGCCGACCGCTTGTAAGGCGCCTCCGTTTAGTTAGGGGGAAGCAGAACATGACACGTCATTTTCTAAAGCATACGCCAGTCGGCAACAAGTCACTGCACTTCTTCTCTTTTAAAAGAGTACATGCACAGCCTCCACTCAGCAGCGCAGGCACAACTGCGGGGTCGGCCGAAGTCATGAGACAACTGGCGCGCCCTTTGCCAGCTGGCTCATGACGTAAGGCAATCCTCCACGTGCCTGCGCGGGTCCAAAGAGTAGACACTCGCTAACTCCAATCCCCGACAAAAAGTCGAGCTACGATCCCAAAACAGAGACAGAACGGCATTGAACCCACTGCGGCGCTGGCGGATGGCTACGCAATGAGCCAGACAGGAAGACCGCCTGGCTGTCTCATCACTTCGCCAACCGCTTGTAAGGCGCCTCCGTTTAGTTAGGGGAAGCAGAACATGACACGTCATTTGCCAAAGCATACGCTAGTCGTCTACCAGTCACTGCACCTCTTCCCTTTTAAAAATGTAACCTGACTTGCTCCCACTCAGCAGCGCAGGCACAACTGCGGGGTCGGCCGAAGTCATGAGACAACTGGCGCGTACTTCGCCAGCTGGCTCATGACGAAAGGCAATCCCCCACGTGCCTGTGCGGGTCCAAACAGCGGACACTCGCTAACTTCAATCCCCGACAACGAGTCGAGCTACGATCCCAAAACAGAGACAGAACGGCATTGAACCCACTGCGGCGCTGGCGGATGGCTACGCAATGAGCCAGACAGGAAGTACACCTGGCTGTCTCATCACTTCGCCGACCGCTTGGGAGGCGCCTCCGTTCAGTAAGGGGTAAGCAGAAGATGACACGTCTTTTGCCAATGCATACACCAGTCACCAAGCAGTCACGGAACTTCTTCTCTTTTAAACTACAACCTAGATTGCTTCCACTCAGCAGCGCAGGCACAACTGCGGGGTCAGCCGAAGTCATGAGACAACTGGCGGCGCACTATCGCCAGCTGGCTCATGACGTAAGGCAATCCCCCACGTGCCTGCGCGGGTCCTAAACGCTGACACTCACTAATTACAAACCCCAACACCCAGTCGAGCTACGACCCAGCACAAAAAAACGGAGCTGTAACAAGACGTCGTAAGCTACGACTTCCTGTACAGCCCCGTTTTTTTCATGTCCAAACATAACAAAACGCATCAAAACATCTGATACCCCATCCTGCGCAGCGCCTTCATGACAAAGCCTGCGATAATTGCGCCGACAAGGCCACTCGCCAAGATTACGATATCCACTGCATGAAGCGACATAATGTTCGCCCCGAGCTCACTGAAAGCAAATCCAGGCTTTGTAATGTACTGATACATCGGAACATCATCAATAATGAAAACTACGATTATCGGATACACAATTGCCATAAGCCACGTCATGCGCAGCAGCATATTCACTAAAAAGCCGATACCGAAAAACATAACGATAAATATTAAGATCGATAGCAAAACTTGTGCTACAGATATAGTTTGCATGCCTGCTAACCTCCAGTTCATCACTTCAACATTTTACAGGATGACCCGACAGCTTTCAATAGAACAAGACAGAGAACCGCAGACGTTCTGTGCAGTTGTCATGAATTCTTAAAATCTGACAGCCGAATTTACCCGCCAGGCAGGCTCCCAAAGTTGACTTACTTCTATTATTGTAGAAGGCATAAAAAAACACCCGCCGAAGCGAGCGTTTTTCAAAGACATTATAAAATGTTGAATTTACCTTTTTTGATCGTTAAGCCTAGGCCGCCAATCATAAATAATGCGCGGTTATCAATCATTTTTTTCATAAATGACGCTTTTGCGCCTGTCACTTTTTTATCGAATACGACACCGATAGCGTCAGAATCGCCAAGTGAGCAAACACTTCCTTTTAGATCCGGTACAAATTCCGCTGTCGGCTTGCCCTTCATCAGTGCGATGATGTTATTTGCGATCATATCCCCTTGCTGCATAGCAATCTGTGCAGTTGGAGGATATGGCCGGTTGATTGCTTCGTTGATCATCAATGCACAGTCTCCGACTACGAATACATCATCGAATCCTGGCGCACGCATATCCTTTTCAACTTTTACTCGTGCACGCATGTTTTCAATGCCTGATTCTTCGATTAAACGGTTTCCGCGGACACCCGCTGCCCATACAACTGTACCAGCTTTAATGAATTCAAATTCATCTTCACCTTTTTTGATCTTGACGCCCTCAGGAGTTGCTTCTACAACCGGCGTGCCGATAGAGAATTCTACACCTTTCGCGCCCAATTGGCGGACTGCATAATCCACTAGTTCAGGATCAAAGCCCGGCAAAACCATCGGTGCGGCTTCTACACATAATATGCGCACTTTTTTAGCAGGTACGTCATATTCTTTACATAGCTCTGGCACACGGTCTCCAAGCTCACCTAAATACTCGATTCCTGTGAAGCCTGCTCCGCCGACGATAATTGTCAACCGGCTGTCGTCTTTGACTTCTTCAGTAGACCAAGTAGCAAATTGATATTCCATATGATCACGGATTTGACGTGCAGCATTGACGTTTGCAATGGAAAGTGCATACTTGTCCAACCCTGGAATGCCGAATGTTTCACCTTCAAAACCAAGTCCGATTACTAGATAATCGTATGTATGCGATCCAAGATTTGTCTTTACGCTCTTTGTCGCCACATCGATTCCAGTAACTTCTGCCTGGATGAACTTTACTTTATTACTATTGATGACACTTGAGATATCATAGCGCACCTGCTCTGGCGTCAATGTGCCTGCAGCCGCTTCGTGCAGCCATGTAGATTCATAATGATACTCATTTTTATTGATGAGAACGATGTCCGCCTCATCTGCACCTAATGACTTTTGTAAATTGACAACGGTCATCAAGCCACCGTAACCTGCTCCCAATACTAAGATTGTCGGTCTTTTCACGTAAATCGAAACCACCTTTGAGTTTATTAAATGCCGAGTACGTGTAAAAACAATCTTTCATTGGTTTTACGCAGTGCCGGACATTTAGTTTAATATTAATATAAACTAGCTTTCATTCTTATAGTAGACCTTTTGGGCATATTTTTCAACCGAATTATTATTGTGCAAATAATCAATTATGAACCGTAATATGCCTCCGGTGTAAAAAGACAAAACTGATCCCGCTTCATTCTCAAAGTGTGGCAGTCTGTTTATTCACAATCTGCTGGTGCCCCTGCTTTTTTAGCAGTTCTGAATGAAGTCCCGCATCCGCAGTTCGCAATGGCATTCGGATTGTCAATGGTGAAGCCTCCGCCCATCAAAGACTCCTTGTAATCCACTTTTGTGCCTTCCAAAATGGCTGCATCTTCATCTTTGACCAGTACAGGAATACCATGCGCAGTATAAGAAATATCATCATCTTCTTTTTCCTGTGCAAAGCCTAGACCATATGTTAATCCGCTGCATCCTCCGCCATTGACGGATACGCGCAGAAATGAACCTTCTTCTTCATTATGAGTCATCATTTTTTTTACGTGAAATGCCGCTGCTTCTGTAATTTCTACTGGATTCATCTATATTCACACTCACTTTCCACGATTTGTTCTATCATATCAATCTTTTTCACCGTATTGCAAACAAATAGTCCCCCTAATAGGTCTTTTTTGCTGTATAATAAGACTCAGGACAGAAAGGAATGATGACTGTGGAAATCAGCCCATTTTACGATAAGAAAATGCATTGTTTACTTTGTAAAGAGCATTTTTCTACTACCAAAATCCGTTCACGTCAAGTAAGAGTTATTGATCACGACAGCGATTTTAGACCCATTTATATAAACAAGGAAATTAACCCTATTTTTTATAATGTTGCCGTATGTCCGAATTGCGGTTTTGCCTTCACTGATGATTTTGCACCTTATTTCGCACCAGGCACGAAAGAAATGATCGCCCAAAATATTACTGCCAAGTGGCGCAGCCGTTCATTCGGAGGGATCCGCACGAAAGAACAGGCAATTGAAGCCTATAAGCTCGCGTATTTAAGCGCCAATTTCAAGAAAGAAAAACACTTGACGATGGCAGGTATGATGCTCCGTATCGCATGGATTTACCGGGAAGATGAAAACCGTGCAAAAGAGATGCGGTATCTGGAAATTTCACGAAATTTGTACATTCAAGCTTTTTCTGAAGGTGATTATGTCGGCACTCAGATGTCCGAAACCCGCGTTCAATATATAATTGCCGAGTTGTCGTGGCGCATCAATGACCGTGCGGAAGCAATCCGGAACTTTTCCAGAGTCATCGAAACACAAAATAGATCCACTGAGCCCACAGTTATTCAAATGGCCAAAGATCGCTGGCAAGAAATCCGGGATGAAGAAACCGCCATAAAGGCAGTTAAATAATCAAAGCCGTGCAAAGAAGATGAAACTTCCTTACACGGCTTTCTTGTTAAATAAAAATTAAAAGACCTGTTCGACTTCTACAACGCCTGGCACTTCTTCAAGCAATGCACGTTCAATACCGGCTTTTAATGTAATCGTTGAGCTTGGGCACGTTCCGCATGCGCCTAAGAGACGCAACTTCACAATTCCTTCGTCGATATCCACCAGTTCGCAGTCCCCTCCGTCTCGCAAGAGGAATGGGCGCAATTTATCTAGCACTTCTTTTACCGGCTCATATAATTTAGTATCTGTTGTCATTGTAATCACTCTCTCCTTTCCTTATACTTATTATAAACTGCCCAGCAGAAAAAATCCAATAATGAATCGGAGGTTTGACTTTTTATGACCCAATCACCAGTAACCATTGAAGTTTACGGAGCAGAAGTGATCTGTGCAAGCTGCGTAAATGCTCCTTCTTCCAAAGATACGTATGAGTGGCTCGAGGCGGCAATATCAAGAAAGTACCCTGAACAGCCATTTACGATTACGTATATTGATATCAACTCAGACATTACTGAACCCAGACAGCAGGAAATTGCGGAGAAAATTCGCGATGACGAGTACTTTTATCCTCTAGTTATGATTGGCGGCGAAATGATCGGTGAAGGCCACATTCAGCTAAAACCGGTTTTCACTGCACTGGAAACACATGGATATCAATCCCAATAAATTGATAATCAGACGAATTAATTGAGAACAAGCATGTTGGTTCTTCCGTCTGCTTTGCACGAGAAGCGTGCCGTTCTGTGATGAACGGCCGCTTCTTTTTATGTATCTTCCCACAAGCCGGGCTGACGATTTTGCCCTCTATAAATTCTCAATTTAAAACTACTGTCGCACCCAGCAGCAAAACAAAAAGAGCTTTCAAAGAAATTCGCATGGCGGCGACTTTCCTGAAAACCCATTCTGTATGTTGCATTTTAACCGTTATGCCATTTGTACATCCACAGCAATCCGGATTTCATCAGACGTGCGATTCTTCCTGTAACGGTACGATCCGCCAAGTACGCAAATCCTTGTTTCTTTCCAAGTGAACCCATGAAGCCTTTTAACTTCAGCTCTGGCATTTCCGGCATTAACGGCTCGTCCTTCCAGACCAGACGCAGCACTTGTACAATCTGCTCTCCCTGAACTTCTGCCAGCTGGGCACTCGGCGCATGCGGAAGCGCAGCGACATCTCCCACTACGTAGATGTTCGTGTAGCTTGGAACCTGATGGTACTGGTTGAGCACGATACGGCCCGAACGGTCTTTTTGAACAGTGAGGTCTTCAATGACTTTGCCGGGCTTAATACCAGCTGTCCAAACGACAGCGTCGATGTCGATCGTTTCTTCATGATTATATAGAACTGATTCGCCCACTTTGGTGATATTTGAGTTTGCGACCACTTCCACGTCGTTCTGATCAAACCAACCCTTTACGAAGTTACTTAATCGTTCAGGGAAGTCACGCAAAATACGCGGACTTCTGTCAAATAGTTTAATTTTCAAATCAGGCCGGCTCTCACGTAATTCACTTGCCAACTCGATTCCGCTCAGTCCTGCACCGACAATACCTACCGTCGCACCGTCGCCAAGCCCAAGTAATGTCTGATAGGTTTTGCGGGACTTCCCAATCGTCTGAATGCTCAGTGTGTGTTCTGCAGCACCCGGCACGTTATGGAAGTTATCTTCGCTCCCCAGGCCAATTACGAGCTCATCATACGGAATGGCACGGCCATCTGCCAGCAATACTTCATTTTCCTCCGGCTTGATTTCCTGAATCTCACCTTCTATCACTTTCAGCTGGTCATGAACTGGAATGGCTACCCGGACATCAGAATCAGGAACTGTTCCTGCCGCCAGTGCATAAAATTCCGTTTTCAAACTATGAAACAGGGTACGGTCTACAAGAGTAATTTCTATATCGCTCGGCAATTCTTTATTCAGCAAACGCAGCAGAATTCGCATATTACCATAGCCGGCACCCAGTAAAAGTAATTTTCTCATATAGTTCTCCTTCTATGTCTATTTTCATGTTGCATCTCATTTGTTATTATAACAGTTTGTGATGACTTTCACAATATACCTAGTTCGTTGACGCTTACGTAAAAAAAGAGTACCATTTCTAATAGGCGAGGTGAGAAAGATGAATCCCATCGTGGAGTTTTGTATCAGCAATTTGGCGAATGGTTCTTACCCCGTATTCGAGACATTGGAGCGGGATCCAAACATCGATGTGCTGGAATACGGCTGTTTAAGTTATTGTACAAAATGCAGTGATACGTTATATGCAATTGTGAACGGTGAATTAGTCGAAGCGGAGACCGCGGATGAATTGTCAGCACGAATTTATCAGTTCATTGAAGAGAATCCACTTTTTTAATAGCATAAAAAAACAACGGATGTCCCGGAAGTTGCCAAACTTCAAGGTACATCCTTTTTTATGCGGTTTTACGTGTTCGCAGTGATTGAGCAATGTGCGGAATTAGCTTCCCTGCTCCCTTTTCTGACAGTCATTTAGCGAAAAAGCTGCACAGGAAGTTGTTGCGCTTCTTGTGCAGCTTTTGTTTATTTCGGCCAATCGGCAAGACCGGATAAAATATATGTCGGACGCTTTGCTTTTTGCAGCACTTCTTCCATTGGTGTGACGCCGGTGGCAACGTACGCCGTATCGATGCCATAGCGTATGCCCGCCATAATATCTGTATCATAATTATCTCCGATTAATATCATCTCTTCTTTTTCATAGTTCCCCTGCTGCTGAATGAATTCAAGCATATACGGCTCAGGTTTACCTACGACGAGCGGCGATGTTTCAGTTGCCGCTTCCATCAGCTTCAGAAAAGATCCGTTGCCGGGAACCAGTCCTTTTTCAGTCGGAAATTTAATGTCTTGATTGGTGCCTAAAAAATGCGCTCCATTGCGTATCGCAAGGCAGGCTTCAGCAATTTTTCCGTAAGTAATCTGGCGGTCAAGCCCCATCAGCACGATATCCGGATTGGCGTCCGTGAGTTCAATCTGTTCTTCTTCCAACGCTTCTTTCAGTCCCGCTTCTCCAATCATCATGACGCGGGCGCCTGCATAATGCTGCTTACAATAACGGGCAAGTGCTGTCGCTGAATTCATAATACGATCCACTTCCGTCCGGACACCGAACCTCGCTAATTTCTTTTGCTGGGCTCCCCGTGTCAGCGCGGCGTTGTTCGTAATGAAATATGTATCAGCACCTTTCGCCTGAAGCTCTGTCACAAAATCCACTGCTTCCTGAATCGGTTCACTTCCGCGATACATTGTGCCGTCCAAATCAAAACAATACGCTTGATACTGTCTCATCATTCAGTTGGCAGAAACGCTGAAACCGGTCCTAATTCATTCGTCAAATAATCACGGACTTGGCCCGGGAATAGCTTGAGCTCATTCAGAGTTTCACGAATAGATGTTTCAACAGCCTCTGTATCGACTTCCATAAATTGGCGAACAATCATCGGGCGCAATGAAATAAACGCTTTCAGCGGTACTGACTGTTCAGATTGAATGACTTTTTCATCTTCGAGTATATCGATAATATCATCATAACTCCCCGGATCACGCATAATAAACCCGTCAATCATCGAGTTTCCTACATCAATAATGCCTTCAATCAAGCCATGTGCAATTCGCTCCACAGCCAGTTTGTTTACTTCGTTTTGCTGCCAGCTTGATTCCTTTTCAAAGATGCTTATCAATTGCTCCATATACGCTAAAGTCTTACTGATTTTATTTTGGTCCACAAAATACATAATGTTCTTCCTCCTCGTTTACTTCCTGTCTCTATCTTACCATATTTTCAACGAAACAAATAAAAGCACAGGGCTAATTTTAGTCTGCCCGGTGCTTTTATTTTTATTGATTTGTATTAGAAGCAGTCGCGGATTCAGATTGTACTTCTTCTGCTGTTTCCGTTTCAGCGGATACAGGTTTTACTTTTCCGATCTTCTTCAGAATGAAATACGCACAGCCGAAATTGCAATATTCATAAATATAATCCTGAACTGTGCTGATTTTCGTTTCATAAGTAGATTTGGAATTACGATCTTCAAAAAAACCTTTTAATCGTAACTGCCCGTATCCCCAGTCGCCTAAAATATAATCATACTTCAGCAGCACTTCGCTAAACCGTTCATTCAAAGCTTCTTCATCGAAACCTTCACGAAACTCTTTCGCGATCTCGTACTGCGTATTCTCTAAAATAACCATCTTCTGCTTCACTTCCATTTACCTGCTCGCTTGCTCTTCAAGTTTCAGCAGCTCTTCACCTTGGCGCTGTTTCTCTTTCGCCGAAGCATTAACTTGCTCGTCTGCGTGGTAGCTTGAGCGTACAAGCGGCCCTGCCTCACAATGAGAGAACCCTTTAGACATTGCAATTTTACGCAATTCTCCAAACTCATCAGGCGAATAATATTTTACCACTTTTGCGTGCTTTTTTGTCGGCTGCAAGTACTGGCCGATCGTCATGATATCGACATTATGCGCGCGAAGATCGTCCATGGTTTCAATGATTTCTTCCACTGTTTCCCCAAGTCCGACCATCAGGGAAGACTTCGTCGGGATCTCTGGATACATTTCTTTGGCACGTGCCAGCAGTTCAAGTGAACGGTCATACGTTGCACGCGCACGAATTCTAGGTGTCAAACGGCGTACAGTTTCAATATTATGGTTCAGGATATCCGGTTTTGCGTCCATCAGACGCTGCAGGTTCTCCCGGTCGCCGCCCATATCAGAAGGCAGCACTTCAATACTTGTGAATGGATTTTTCCGGCGGATGGCACGGATTGTTTCTGCAAAAATAGCAGATCCTCCGTCTTTTAGATCGTCACGCGCTACGGCAGTTACGACGGCATGCTTTAAATTCATTAATTCGACAGATTCCGCTACGCGTTCCGGTTCAGCTGTATCGAGTTCATTCGGCAGACCTGTCTTTACTGCGCAGAAACGGCAAGCTCTTGTACATACAGCACCTAAGATCATAAAGGTAGCAGTACGCCGCTCTCCCCAGCACTCGTGAATGTTCGGGCAGCGCGCTTCTTCACAAACCGTATTTAAGTTTTTCTCACGCATTAACTTTTTTAGACCTGTATAGTTCTCGTTGGTGTTCAGCTTAATCTTAAGCCAATCCGGCTTCTTTATATGCTCTGTTTTTCTTCCAGTCTCAGGTTTGCATGACAATGGTACCGACTCCATTCTGTTGATAAATTCTTCTCATGTCAATGTAACATAAATTCAGATAACGTTCAATTACAGATAGTGCCGGCTTCAGACGATGATGTGAATATATCGGGTGCGGAAGATCTACTGCCGTAACTTTCCCGCTTTTCATATAAAAACACCTGCAGCTAAAGCCCGGCTGCAGGTGTACATGATCATTAATCAATTTTGAATTTCTTTTTGAATTTACTCAGTATCGTAGCATAAAAGATGCTGATAAATAGACCGCCCCAGATGATCATCACGCCGACCAGCATCATGAGGATTGCAGAACCGCTCATTCCTGTATCCATTTACAGCCCCCCTTTTTCATCATAATCGGTAGTGATTCTAGTGTTGTTTTTCCATTTCAGTGAAGTGAACACAATTGACATTACAAATGCGCCAATCGCTACCGGCCAGCCGATTGTCCATAAGAACGACGTCGGATACCCTTCATAGTTTTCTGCCATATTGTCTTGGATCAGGAAGAACAGCATAGTTCCCAATACTAACGGTGTGATGAAGATTAATGAAAGCTTCCACCACCAGCCGAGCTGAATATCTGAAACTGCATTGGCATGTTTCTCAAACACGCCAAGCTTTCTGAATACCCAAGCCAGTAAGATCACTTCGACCAGACCGATGACAGCAATACCGAATTGGTTGATGAAGTAATCTGCGACATCCAGGAAGTAGAGTCCGCCTTTCGTTGCGTACAGCATCGAGATCGCTGTAGAAAGTCCGACACCGATTGTTACTGAACGCCGTCTTGACATATTGAATTTATCAGACATACCTGCAATATACGTTTCACAAATCGAAATGAGTGAAGTGATACCTGCAAGGGTTAAGGACAGGAAGAAGAATGCGCCGAACAGGCCGTTTAATCCCGGCATCTGATTGATGATTTCCGGGAACACAACGAAGGCGAGCCCTACACCGGCCGTGGCTACATCTGCTACAGCCACGCCTTGATTTGTTGCCATGAATCCAAGCACTGCGAAAACCCCGATACCCGCAAGTAATTCCACGGAGGAGTTTGCGAAACCTGTAATGAATGCGTTATTTGTAATATCCGATTTCTTCGGCAAATAACTTGAATACGTAATCATGATCGCAAATGCGATGGACAAACTGAAGAAAATATGGCCGTAAGCGGCAACCCACACACGCGGATTCAATAGTTTGTCGACATCCGGTTTAAAGAATGCATCTAATCCTACCATAGCACCGTCAAGTGTAATCGCACGAATGACGACGAATAAGAACAGTAAGAAGAGAACAGGAATAAATATCCGATTCGCCAGCTCGATTCCTTTTTTGACACCGCCAAGCAAGATAATGTAACAAATAACCCATACCAGCAAGAGCGGCAATACTACGCCACCGACTAATCCGCCGACTTCTCCAGGATTATCTGCTAGTTTCAGAACATCTCCAAAGAAGAATGCTTCAGGATCTTTCCCCCATGATAAACCGAATGAATAGACCGTGTATTTCATGGCCCATGCAATAATGACCGCATAGTAAGTGGAAATTACAAAGGATACGAAAATTCCCCACCAGCCAAGAAATTCTGTCTTCTTACCATTCAGCCGGAAAAATGAAAGCGGTGCTGATCCCCGATACTTATGACCAATTGTGAATTCCATAATTAAAATCGGAATACCGGCTGTTAAAAGTGCAAATAAATACGGGATAAAAAATGCGCCTCCGCCATTTTCATACGCGACGTAAGGAAAGCGCCAAATGTTTCCGAGTCCGATTGCCGAACCGACCGCAGCCAATATAAAACCGGCTCTCGTTCCCCACTGTGAACGATTCTCCATACAACGATCACCTCTCTTTTTGTTATTTTACAAAACTTATTACCATTCAATGTATTCTGACAACTCTAGTTCTGTATATTTAGTATAAACAGGACAATTCAAGATGTCAAAACAAATTTAGACTAAGAATGAAGGTTTTATCACTCTTAGTCTAAATCATAATCTTTATGCAGTTTGCGCTGCCCGCTGTTTCCCTTTTGCGTTCCAGTACACAAATAAAGCTATCAGAATAATAATAACCGCCGCAAGTCCAATCCATACGGAACCAGTCACACCAAGAGTGAAGTATCCGGCGACCGCCACACTGGCTGCCACAAGCGCATAAGGCAACTGTGTCGCCACGTGATCGATATGATTACAGCCCGCTCCCGTAGATGAAAGGATCGTTGTATCTGAGATCGGTGAACAATGGTCCCCAAATACCGCGCCTGCCAGTACAGCAGACAATGCCGGGAGCAATAATTCCGGTGCCGCATTGACCATAATTGTTCCTGCAATCGGCATGAGAATACCGAACGACCCCCATGACGTACCTGTCGAGAATGCCATCAGTCCTGCTAATATGAAAATCAAAACAGGCAGGAAGGCAACCGGGATATTCAGCTTCTCTACCATAGTAGATAAGAAGAGGCCTGTATCAAGTGTTGCTATCAATTCTGTTAATCCCCATGCAAGGATTAAGATTAAAATAGCCGGCATCATTGCTCTGATTCCACTAATGAACGCACGCCCCATCCAGGAAACGCTTGCCGTTTCATTCTCTTTCATTTGCAGTGCATACAGCAGCATCGCAAGCAATGTGGCAGTAATGCCCCCGGTTACCAGAGAAAACGGTACATCTGTATTCTCGAAAATTGCCCAAATATCGAAGATCCCCGCCTCTTTATAACCTGTGTAAATCATCATGCCAAGAGTTACAGCAATCAGCGTCACAATCGGCGCGACGAGATCACGGACTTTACCGTGTGTATGCTCAGGAAATTCCTCTTTCAGTTCGCCGGGAATTTCTTTTTTTGGATCATACAATAAACCTTCATTGTTCGCGCGATCTTCGTGCTTTTTCATTTCAAAGAAATCATTGTTTGTCCAGGCAAAGAAAAAGACCATGGATAACGTAGCAATGACGTAGAAATTCATGGGCGCCATCATGATGAATGCTGTCAGCGGTGAATAACTGACCGCTGCCGTCGTGCCCAAAATCAGTGCAAGCTGTCCAATCAGGAATGCACCCCAGCTGGAAATCGGTGAGACAACACAAATAGGGGCAGACGTAGAGTCAATGAAATATGCCAGTTTCGCACGTGAAATCCTGTGCTGATCGGTAATCGGTCTGGCAATCTGTCCAACTGCCAATGCGTTGAAATAATCATCAACGAAAATAGCAATTCCTAGAATCATAGTCAGCAGCTTTGCACCGCGTTTCGTACGGATGCGTGTTACCGCCCAGCGTGCAAACGCCGCACTGCCTCCTGACAGGCTGACAAATGCGGTAATGACACCAAGCAATAATAAAAATAACATAATGAATATATTATATGTATTCAAACCGCCGTCCCAAAATGAAATAGTCACAGCTGTCCAAATACCTTTCAGCGTCTCCAGCGGAGCAAATTCCGCAATAAGTAAAGCAGCTGTAAGAATGCCTGCTCCTAATGATAATAATACTCTCCTCGTCACCAACACCATCACGATGGCGATAATAGGAGGCAAAATAGAGACCCACGTTCCGATCATTGTAATTCCTCCTCTTTCTGGTTGATAGATGATATCGAAATGCAGAAGGTCTTCTGAAGGGCGGAAAGACAGCACCAACAACGGATTGCTGATATTGCCAGCAAAAAGCCGACTCCAACAGGTCGTTACGAACGTGTGGGAGTCGGCCGGACAATATCTCTGCTGGTCATTGAGTCATGTACATCAAGTGCAGGTCATCTGGCTACTGTAGCTCTCCATACATTTGTCGCTGTATGACAGTGTCATTCCTCTTTGAAATGACCCCAACTTGAGAAGCGGACTCTTCTCAAACTTCGGCACTGCCTCCTTTTGCTGGCGGTCTTCGACGTCACTCTCTCACCAGGTACTTATAAGCAATGCAGCCTCTACGTAAGTCTCGATATTCTTCTTGTATCAGTGTAGCAATAATCGACATTGTTCACAATACCTTTTACTCCGTATCTTCCAGAGGCACTTCTATCTGTGCGGGTGTCTGTTCACCCTTTGAATAAATTTGCGGAACTTTCCCTCTGATTAAGCCCATGGCAATGGGAATTTCCTGCTCTACAACACTTTTGCTGGTCGCTAATGGCACAATAATTTGTACATTGACCTGCAATTTGAGATTCACTTCCACATACGCATTATTGATTCCAAATTCCCGTATATTCGTATCGACAGTGGCATGGACATCCCCAACAACATGAAAACGGATGGGGATTTTCGGACCGAGGTTACCGATCAGCGGGATATTGGTCGCCTGACCGAGCGGTACGAAGAAGACGATCCCTTGCTCTTTCTCCATGCGATCGGGATTGTATTCAAGATCACCAAGCGGCGGCAGCATATCCAGATCTCCGCCTTCTGCACGTTCCAGATGATCTTCTACGAGCTGATGGATTTCGGACATCACCTGGCTGATGATTTCCGCGTTAAATTTCGTTGTCACCGTATCTTTCGTGTCATCCGGCACATTCTCAATGATTTCATTGACATCATAGACACTGGTGGTACGGTTTTGGATAGCCTGGCTTATGACGTGACTCGCTATTTTTTGAGTTTGGACTTCGGCATATTGTGTATAGATCGGGGTCAATTGTTTATTGACAGTGTAGAAAAACATAGCGACTGCCACGAAAATAGACGGAATGACAAAGCGCAGGATATTTTTGCCGTAGTGATGTCTCTTCGGCCGTTTTTGATTCGTATAAAACCGCATAAATACGCCTCCTGCTACACATTATGCGAAGCAGGAGGCGTACATACTAGCCTTCATTAAAATATTTTCTTCCGTACCAGCCGAGCACATCACGAAGCATTTCCGGCATGATATATTCTTTCGGAGCTTCTTTCAGCAGCGGAAAAAAATAGCCGAACGTAAACATATCGAGTGTTGCAAGAGTATAGGTGCTGCCGGGTTCCACCAATCGGTTTCCTGCGAATAATTGTCCGTCGCTGTTAAGGAATAAATGCTCATGAATCATGCTGCCCATCAATGTGCCGCGGAAACCCAGACCTCTGATCGGCAGTTCTGTCCATTTGGGATCCAGTGACTGCTCGTAGATTGTCAGCAAGTCCTCTCCGTCTAAACGAACTAGGCATGGATTGATCGGATGCGGCAGCAGCGAGTGGAGGTCACCTTTCGTCACCCAGCCTTCATCCAGACTGCCGAGAAAAATGCCGGCGTTAAACAGCGCACAATCTGCATCCAAATAAGTCAGCAATGCACGGCCAAACAGCGAAGACAAGGGACTGTTTCCTGTCAGCCGCTGCGGCAGGGCGGACGGATTATAAAAAACAGGCACTTCCAGAGCTTCTTCTCCTTCATTCAGATAGCCGTTCACTTCTGCGACATCTTCTTCTGTCCGCTTCATTAACTGTGTCGGGAACACTTCTGCAGTCATATGAAGTACTTGATTCGTCATGCGGTCGACGTCCACCTGGATGTGGCCGACATAATGACCGAACTTTTCGGCTGCTGCAATCAACGTGTCGTTGTGCCATTCCCCATTCTGGAGTAAATGGTGAGTATGGCCGCCTAAAATGACATCGAATTCTGGACGTTCCGCCGCAAGCAGACGATCTTCATTGATGCCTAAATGCGACAGGCAAATCACCACATCGCATTGCGGCCGCAGACTTTTAGCCACTTCTTTGAGCGCTGCATGCGGCTCCGTAACGCGCCAGCCCAGCTGCTCATAGAACGCATAATACGGCGCAGTGGCACCTGTGATGCCGATCCGCACGCCGTCTGCCGTCTCCAGAATCTTTGATGTCTTCGCCCAGTAAGGTAACGCACCGTCCAAGTCTGTTAAATTACAAAGCACCACGTCAAACTGAGCATCTTCATACAACGCATTCAATGATTCTTTCGACATCGTGATGCCTTCATTATTGCCGATTGTCACGGTATCGTACTCTGCCTCATTGAGCAGGTCAATATTTCCTTTGCCTTCCGTGCCTTCAGTAAATGGGTGGGATCTGTCGATATGATCACCGATATCAAATAAGAAAACCGCTTCTCCCTTTGCTTCCGCCTGCTGCTTGCGCTGTTTCAGAAAGCGGGAAATCTGCGGCCAGTTTTCAAAATGACTATGCACATCATTCGTATGATAAATATGAATTGTCGCTACTGTTTCTTCCATATACGTCAACCCCAAATCCCCTCATAGATGGAACGCAGTCCAAAGACGAGTAAAATGATGCGAATGACCAAAACCAGCGTATCTGATTTCATTTTGCCATTCAAATACGCACCGAGCATTCCGCCGAAATAGGCGCCTGGCACGACCGGAATCGTATAGAGCCACGGCACATGCCCGAGAGAAATATGCGAAATTGAATTTACGATGGATGACAGGAATACCATCAGCATCGATGTGGCCACTGCTACGTGCGGAGGGAAAAGGAACAGCAAAATCATCGCAGGAACGATCATGGTGCCGCCGCCGATTCCAAATAACCCCGATGTCAGTCCAATAAATAATGACAGGAGGATGGCAAACCAGATCGGATAGCCGTAGATATGCGCCTTACCCTGCGGATCTGTGAATGTCACTTTCCTTCCGTTTTCCACAAACCAGCGAATCGGCTTCAAATATTTTCTCGTTAATAACAGTGTAGACAAGACAATTAATAATATGCCGAAAAATAGATTAAATGATTGCAAACTAACATTTTTATTGATGAACGCGCCAATAATGATCCCGGGTATACTCGCTGTAAAAAATAGCAGGGCACTGCGGTAATCGATTGTCCTGACTTTCATGTATGATATGGTCGAGCCAAGTCCGTTCGCGATCATCATAATGACCGATAAACCGACTACACTTTGTGGCGTAATATCAGGAATTAGGCCAAGATTCAGCCCGACAAATAATGTGACGGGCACCAGAATTGTTCCGCCGCCGAGCCCGGCAATCGAGCCGATTACACCCGAAGCCAGACCGATTAAGGCCAGCACTGCAAATTCCATTACTGATCCCCCTCAAATAAATCCAGCTGCTCGGTGAGTGGCTGACCATACTCTATGTTGACCAGATCCGCGAATTGCTTAGCGTTCTTCGCAGCATGCTGACCGGAGTTGTTATTAAATATAACGAATACTTCCTGTGTTTGTTTTTCAAGGTGTTTGACGACATCGCGCATACTCTCTAATTCTTTTTCATTATAATCATAAAGGTAGCGCACTTTACGCCACGCTTTACTGTCTCCCATTGTATTGACCCATCCTTTGTCATTGCGTCCATGAAGACGCAGCAGCACCTTCGGATCGGTCGCAGCCGGCACGAGCGGCACACTGCCGTCCCCGACCTGCGGCTCATCACAGACAACATGGATGATGTTTAAACTCTTCAGGAAATCCAATGTCTTCTCCCGGTAGGCAGGTGAGTACCAAGATTGGTGGCGAAACTCTACCGCAACCGGCAGCGGCTGTAACTGATCATGCACATAGCGGATACGGTCGACGTTTTCTTTCCGGCAATCAAACCACGGCGGAAATTGCACAAGGATCATCGCCAGTTTCCCTGCTTCCACAAACGACGTCAATGACAGCTTGAATTGTGAGAACATCTCCTCTTCAGAATCATACGGCAGCTTCCCCCGCTGATGGCCGGTAATACCTTGATAGGCTTTCACAATGAACCGAAAATCAGCAGGAGTTTCCTCCGTCCATTTATCCATCACTTTTTTGGATTGTATAGCATAAAACGTCGAATCAAGTTCGACAATTGGAAAGTGTTTGCTGTAATCAATGAGCTTTTTATTCGCTATTGTTTTTTCATTATACAGGCTTGGATGGTCTCCCCACCCTGTCAGGCCAACATGTATCACGGAAAGTTCCCCCTCCTTTTAGCTTTCATTCAGTGTATCATATCTCATGTGTTTTCGGAAAAGTCATACGCTGCAGCTCACTTTTTCCTTTTTGGAGTTTCATTGCATAAACTTCTGCTATTTGCGCTTATTTTCTTGGTGGGGCGGGGTTGTTTGGTGTGCCGCTGCGCTATTTGGCGACGGGACCGCGCATTCTCTTCGCGCAATAGCATTATATCTCGCCGCGACCAAGCATTACATTTCTTCCAAATCAAACACACGCGAAAAAGCGTCCCGGGTTATTGCACCCAAGACGCTTTTTCTATCCTTACTCCCGCCACGCGCTCATGCCGCCGCGCACATTCGTTACATTCGTATACCCGGCTTTTTTCAACTGCCCTGCGGCATTCATGCTGCGCATGCCGCTTTGACAAATCAAAATGATTTCCTGCTCTTTCGGTAATGACGCCATCTGATTTTTCAACAGATTCAGCGGGATGTTTTTGAATAACGGAATATGACGCTCTTTATATTCTGCAGGCGTACGGACATCTATAAACTGAACGTTACGGTCTTTCATTCTTCCTTTTAATTCTTCTGTTGTGATGATGTTCACGCCTTTTGCCGGCTTCATTCGCCAGACTACTGCTATGACGATCAGCGCAATGAAAATCCAACCCATTGTTGCGGCCTCCCTTTAGTGTGTCCATTCCATGATGACTAGGATGATTCCCATCACCACAAACGCTGCATGGCCTATACAGAAGCGGGGAAATAATTTCTTTTCCATTTCCTCCGCCGTTTGAACTGTACACGATCTGCAGAATAAGAGCTGTTTGACTTTATTCATGCGTCCAATGCGGCCTGAACACTTGCCGGATCAAAGCCGAGTATCCATTTGCCGTTTAACAGTGTTTGAGGCACACCCATCTGTCCAGTCGTTTCAACCAGGCGCTGCCCTGCCGCCGAGTCTGTAGTGATATTAATCGTTTCATAAGGCACATGAATTTCCTCAAGATAATTCGTCATCATCGTGCAGTATGGACAAGTAGATGAAACATAAACTGTTGCTTTTGCTGTCATTTGAAAAACTCCTTTTATCTAGTTAGTATCTTCATTATATACCCCCACAGGTATAAAATCAACGAATTGATTTCACTTATGAGACTTTTTCTCTTCGGCTAACTACTTTATTGATCCATACAAAAAAATCGGAGTGTCTGAAATTCACACGCCGATTTTTATTGTAGTATAAACGAAACGCGGGTCCGGCAGTTGATACTGAAGAATTATCTGCCTGCCGTGTTGACTGTATCACCAATTAATTTATTTTTCGCTTGGTTATATTGGTCTGTTAATTGTCCGACATAGTCTTTGATCGGCTGTACTTTATTGATTACGCCGATTCCCTGACCGCAGCCCCAAATATCTTTCCACGCTTTTTTGCTGCCCTCTCCGCCAAAATTCATTTGGGAAGGATCACTTTCCGGCAAGTTGTCCGGATCCAAACCGGAAGCACGAATTGATGGAGCTAAATAATTTCCGTGTACGCCAGTGAAATAGTTGCTGTAGACGATATCATCAGAAGTTGCGTCTAGGATCGCTTGCTTATATTCATTAACGGCTCTTGCTTCTTCTGTCGCAATAAATGGTGAACCAATGTAAGCAAAATCTGCCCCCATCGCTTCTGCCGCTAAGACGCTTCCCCCGGTTGCGATAGAACCGCCAAGTACCAGCGGCCCATCAAACCATTCGCGGATTTCCTGAATGAGCGCAAATGGACTCTTTGGCCCTGCATGCCCTCCAGCCCCTGCCGCTACCGCAATTAAACCGTCTGCGCCTTTTTCAATGGCTTTCTTTGCAAACGTATTATTAATTACATCGTGCAAGACGATTCCGCCATAGCTGTGTGCAGCCTCGTAGACATCTTCTCTTGCACCGAGTGATGTAATTATGATGGGAACTTTATACTTCACGCAAAGCTCCATATCTTCCTGCAGTCTTTCATTTGACCGGTGAACAATTTGGTTAATCGCAAACGGCGCAGCGGGCTTATGCGGATTCTTCGCATTATAATCTGCCAGTTCTTCTGTAATCTCAATGAGCCATTCTTCAAATTGAGCGATCGGTCTTGCATTTAAAGAAGGCATGGAACCGATAATCCCCGCTTTACACTGCTCGATCACGGTCTTTGGGTTACTGATAATAAACATAGGCGAAGCAATCACTGGAATACTCATACTCTTTTTCAATTCTGCTATATTCATCTTGTACACTCCCCTTTATTCGTAAGCGCTTTCAATTCAGTGATTAAAAGAATAATGTAAAAAATCCCGTACATTCTTCAATTAAATTAAATGTAAGCAAGCATACGATGCATGTATATACATGTATTGTACCGCTTTTTTTTGACTTGTCAATCAATTTAGTAATATGACTTTCTTATTTTCACTTCTTCTGGCGTGAACCATTATAAATCAGCGGAATCTAGTTTATTCCTCTGGCTTCAGATTTCCAAATCATCGATGACATTTTGTAGATCATGCAGTTTATTTAATAAGTCCATATACTCTTCTTTGCCCATAGCTCCTTCAATTTGTTCCTGTACTTTTGTCCAGATAGGTGTCGCATTGTTCAATTTCTCATATCCGGCAGCCGTCACAGAAACCACTTTTGTCCGAGAATCCTGCGCAGCACGCTCAATAGTTACCAGCCCAGAGTCCTTTAAAATGTTCAGGTTACGGGTCACGGTTGTTTGGTCAAGCAGCATGATTTCACTCAGCTTACTTATAGAAATGTCCGGCAACGTGTAAATATTCCCAAGCATATAATACTGTGTGATTTTTAGCCCTGTCGGTTTCAGGAGTTTATTGTAAAGCTGCGTCAGAGATCCTGACACCGTCCGCAGATTCGCACAAGCGCACACTTCAATCACGTAATTCGCCTGTTCTTGATCCAGTTTTTTCTCCATGCCTGTCACTCCCTGCTTTACATTTTAAAAAAGTTCCGGCTAATTCATTATTGATATCGTAGCATTTTCATTTATCCATGTATATACATAGGCAAATGAAAATGAACGTTTTACTGTGCGGCTTATAACTCTTTCACCAAATAAAAAAACTGGCTCATCCTTTAGATGAGCCAGAAATTTGTTGATTTATCCGATTGAACCTTCCATTTCAAACTTGATCAGTCGGTTCATTTCTACCGCATATTCCATCGGCAGTTCTTTTGTAAATGGCTCGATAAAGCCCATTACGATCATTTCCGTTGCTTCCAATTCAGGAATACCGCGGCTCATCAAGTAGAAGAGCTGCTCTTCGGAAACTTTTGATACTTTTGCTTCGTGTTCCAATGAAATGTTGTCATTCAAGATTTCATTGTACGGAATCGTATCAGAAGTGGACAGTTTATCCATAATCAATGTATCACACTCAATGTTGGCACGAGCTCCATCCGCTTTACGTCCGAAGTGGACGATTCCGCGGTACGTTACTTTTCCGCCGTGTTGAGAGATAGATTTTGAAACAATAGTAGAAGACGTGTTAGGTGCCAAGTGCATCATTTTCGCGCCGGCATCCTGATGCTGTCCTTTACCTGCAAGTGCGATGGATAATGTCAGACCGCGTGAGCCTTCACCTTTTAAGATGACTGCCGGGTATTTCATCGTCAATTTAGAACCGATGTTCCCGTCAATCCATTCCATCGTTGCATTTTCTTCACATACTGCACGCTTTGTTACCAAGTTATAGACGTTGTTCGCCCAGTTTTGGATTGTCGTGTAACGGCAATATGCGTCTTTCTTAATGATAATCTCAACAACCGCACTATGCAGTGAGTTCGTTGTGTAGACAGGTGCTGTACAGCCTTCTACGTAGTGAACGCTTGCGCCTTCGTCCACGATGATCAGCGTACGCTCGAACTGTCCCATATTTTCCGAGTTAATACGGAAATATGCCTGCAGCGGAGTCTCAACTTTCACGCCTGGCGGTACATAGATGAATGAACCACCTGACCAGACAGCAGAGTTCAGCGCTGAGAATTTATTGTCAGAATTCGGAATAACTGTACCCCAGTACTTCTTGAATAGTTCTTCGTTTTCAAGAAGTGCAGAATCTGTGTCTTTAAAGACAATTCCGAGATCTGTAAGTTCTTCTTTCATGTTGTGGTAAACCACTTCAGATTCATACTGTGCAGATACACCTGCCAAGTATTTTTGTTCTGCTTCCGGAATACCCAATTTATCAAACGTACGCTTGATTTCCTCAGGTACTTCATCCCAAGAAGTTTCTGTTGCTTCAGATGGTTTAACGTAATACGTGATTTCATCGAAATTCAATGAATTCAAGTCTCCGCCCCACTGCGGCATTGGCTTGCTGTAAAAAATCTCAAGAGATTTTAAACGGTAATCCAACATCCATTGCGGCTCTTCTTTCATAGCAGAAATTTCTTCTACTATTTCACGTGTCAGACCGCGTTCTGAACGGAACACAGAAACGTCTTTATCGTGGAAACCATACTTATAATCACCGATTTCGGGCATTTGTTTCGCCATTATTATTCCTCCGTCCCATAATTGCTCGTACTATGGCCAAGGTCACTGCGACTCGCCAGAGACTCCCTTTTCCATCGCCTTCCAGCTCAATGTTGCACATTTAATTCGGGCAGGGAATTGCGCGACACCCGAAAGTGCTTCAAGGTCATCGAGATCAACCGACTCGTCCAAATCTTTGCCTAACATCATATCTGAAAAGGTATGAGCTAATTTTACTGCTTCTTCTGTTGTCTTGTTCTTGATCATTTGCGTCATCATGGAAGCGGATGCCATTGAAATAGAACACCCTTCGCCTTCAAACTTCGCGTCTTTAACGATATCATTTTCCACATTCATCGTTAAATGGATGACGTCACCGCAAGTTGGATTGTTCATGTCAATCGTGACATTCCCATCATCCAAAATGCCTTTGTTTTTCGGATGTTTATAATGCTCCATAATTACGGAACGATATAGTTGATCGAGTTTGTTAGTAGACATCGTTAAAATACTCCTTTGTTGTGCGAAGTCCTTCCACGAGGCGGTCTACGTCATCCGTGGTGTTGTACAGGTAGAAGCTGGCACGTGCAGTAGAAGAACATTGCAGCCATTTCATCAATGGCTGTGCGCAATGGTGTCCTGCACGAACAGCTATACCGTTCATATCGAGTACAGTTGCGACATCGTGAGGATGGACATCATCCAAATTGAATGTGACCAATCCTGCGCGCTTTTCTGGATCTCTTGGACCATAAATGGTCAAGCCGTCAATTTCAGACATTTTATCCATCGCATAACCAGCAAGTTCATGCTCATGTTTTTCGATGGCATCCAAACCGATCTCTTCCAGAAAATCAATCGCTGCACCAAGTCCGATAGCTCCTGCAATAATAGGTGTGCCGCCTTCAAATTTCCAAGGCAGTTCTTTCCAGGTAGATTCGTATAATCCGACGAAGTCAATCATTTCGCCGCCGAATTCCACAGGCTCCATATTATTGAGCAAATCCTTCTTACCATAGAGGACACCGATGCCGGTAGGTCCGCACATTTTGTGTCCGGAAAATGCAAGGAAGTCGCAATTCAGATTCTGTACATCTATTTTCAAGTGCGGTGCAGCCTGGGCTGCATCCACACACATTACTGCTCCATGCTGATGGGCAATTTCTGTAATTTCTTTAATCGGGTTCATCGTGCCGAGAACGTTGGAAACGTACATAATAGAAACGATTTTCGTTTTATCTGTAATTGTTTCGCGCACTTTATCCAGCGATAATGTGCCGTCCTCTTCTAAATCGATATATTTCAGCACAGCGCCGGTTTCTTTAGCGAGCTGCTGCCACGGAATGATATTGGAGTGGTGCTCCATATGCGTAATGACGATTTCATCGCCTTCCGAGACGTTCGCCCGGCCATAACTGTCTGCTACTGTGTTGATTGCTGTAGTAGTACCGCGCATAAAAATTACTTCTTGCGTGGATTTGGCATTAATAAATTTACGGACTTTCTCACGAGCTCCTTCATAGCCGTCTGTCGCCCGGTTTCCAAGTGTGTGCACCCCGCGGTGAACGTTGGAGTTGTCCTGACGGTAATAGCGGTCGAGAGCTTCGATTACTTGAACAGGCTTTTGAGATGTTGCCGCACTGTCCAAATATACAAGCGGATGCCCGTTAACTTCCTGATCTAATATAGGGAAATGATTGCGGATGTCTTTACTGAGCATTAGCGCACTTTCCTTTCAATAACCTCCGTCAATTGCTTTCTAACTCCTTCAATCGGCAATTTGCTGACTACCGGAGCCAAAAATCCATGAATAATGAGGCGTTCTGCTTCTTCTTTTGAAATCCCGCGGCTCATAAGATAGAACATCTGCATTGGATCTACACGTCCAACTGAAGCTGCGTGGCCTGCTGTTACATCATCTTCATCAATGAGCAAGATTGGGTTTGCGTCGCCGCGCCCTCTTTCGCTCAGCATCAGAATACGTGACTCCTGCACCGCATTTGAGCGGGTAGCTCCTTTGGCGATACGGCCAATACCGTTAAAGATTGCAGAAGACGATTCTTTCATAACTCCGTGCTTCAGGATGAAAGCGTCCGTGTCCAGTCCCCAGTGGACGATTTCAGAAGTGAAGTTTTGTTTCTGGCTGCCGCGGCCTACAACTACAGATTTCATATCACTGGATGAGCCGTTGCCGACTAAGTGCGTAATATTTTCGGAAATCGTATTGCTGTCATTCATCAGACCCAGTGCCCACTCGATGCGAGCGTTTGGTCCTACTACTCCGCGACGGTTGACGTAAGTTGTCATTCCTTCAGCTAATACGTCGACTGCACCGTAGACAATTTTCGCATTATCCATAGCAAATACTTCGGATACGATGTTTGCCTGTGTTTCGGCGTGCTCCATAGTAGAAAGGTAGTTTTCTACATACGTAACGGAACTGTTCGCTTCAGCCACGATCACTGCGTGGTTAAACAATGATGCTTCTTCATTGTCATGAATGAACAGTACTTGCAGCGGATCTTCGATAACAACGTTTTTAGGAACGTATACGAATACGCCGCCGTTAATTAATGCTGCATGAAGAGCTGTTAATTTATGCTCATCTACTTTCACGCCGTCCGTCATCAAGTACTTCTGCAGCAGTTCGCTATGTTCGCGGGATGCTGTGAAGATATCCGTCAAAATAACGCCTTGCGACTTCAGGTCTTCTGATAATGAAGTGTATGCAGGTGTATTATTATGCTGTACATAAATGTTTTGCTGCTGTTCATCATCAATTAATGTCTTCGCTTCTGTCGGAAGTTCCTCCAGCGCCGCGAAGTTTGAACTTTCTACTGTATGTGAAGGGAATTCCGTGAAATTCCAATTAGTAATTTTTGTTTTATCTGGTCTCGGCATTTCGAGCACTTCAGCTTTCGCCAGAGCATTCGAACGAAAATCTGCCATCCAAGCAGCTTCCTCCACTTTTGCGGAATAAGAGCGGACGTCCTGTTCGGTCAATGCCAATGTTGTTTCAACCGTCATTTTAAGTCGTCCCCTTTCTTATGCTTCTTGTCCAACTGTCTCGTCTTCAATACCAAGCTCTTCTTTAATCCAGTCATATCCTTGGCTCTCAAGTTTCTCAGCCAATTCAGGTCCGCCAGTTTTGACGATTCTGCCCTGCATGATGATGTGCACGTGATCCGGCTTGATATAGTTCAACAAGCGCTGATAGTGAGTGATGATCAGGCAGCCGAAGCCTTCGCCGCGCATTTCATTGATTCCTTTAGAAACAACTTTCAATGCATCGATATCCAGACCTGAGTCAATTTCGTCAAGTACTGCAAATTTTGGTTTCAACATCATAAGCTGAAGAATTTCGTTGCGCTTTTTCTCTCCGCCTGAGAAACCTTCGTTCAAATAACGTGTTGCCATATCTTCATCCATTTCCAGGAACTCCATCTTGCTGTCCAGTTCACGGATAAATTTCATCAAGGAAATTTCGTCGCCCTCTTCACGACGGGCATTCATTCCTGAACGCAGGAAATCTGCGTTTGTTACGCCAGTGATTTCACTTGGATACTGCATTGCAAGGAACAAACCAGCTTTCGCACGCTCATCCACTTCCATTGCCAGAACGTCTTCTCCATCAATTGTGATGCTTCCAGATGTAACTTCATATTTCGGGTGTCCCATAATTGCAGATGCAAGTGTGGATTTCCCCGTACCATTGGGACCCATGATTGCATGGATCTCATTTGTATTTATTGTTAAGGTAACACCCTTCAAGATTTCTTTGCCCTCAATTTGGACATGAAGATCTTTAATTTCCAAAGTTGCCATTCCAATACCTCCAGTATGATCACTTGAATGGTTTATCCATTCTCTATTTAGTATCATTCTAATCTTAACCCATATTTGATTCGGTTGCAAATGTTTAAGAATCATTATAAATTATAAGCAAATTCATTGATTCTATGGGCCTCTATGAAATTTCACAGTTTATCATTTTTCAATTGACAACTAATGAATGAGAATCAACGAGAGATTAGTACATAAGAATTAGACAGAAAAAAGCCAGTCAAATGACCGGCTTTTTCTCTGTACTATGCTTTTTTTGTAAAACGGTCGACGATCATTGCAAGTGCGCCGTCGCCTGTAACATTTGTTGCTGTTCCGAAACTGTCCTGTGCCAGGTACAGCGCAATCATTAACGCCACCATAGCGTCAGTGAATCCAAGCATGGTGGAAAGAAGTCCAGTTGCCGCTACTACTGCACCGCCCGGCACACCCGGGGCTGCAATCATCGTAACGCCCAGCATGAAAATAAATTGCAGATACATGCCAAAGCTAATGTCGAATCCATTCATCAGCATGACGCCGATAGAGCAAGACACAATTGTGATCGTACTGCCTGACAAGTGAATAGTCGCAAACAGCGGCACCGCAAAATTTGTCACCCGTTCAGAAGCGCCGGTCTTTTTCGCCTGACGCAGTGTAACAGGAATCGTTGCGGCTGATGATTGCGTGCCGATTGCTGTTAAATAAGCAGGCAGCATCGTTTTCATCAGGACAAACGGATTACGTTTATTCAATGTACCTGCCACTGTATACTGGAATGTCAGCATAATCAGATGAAGAATGATAATCATGATAAATACCAGGATAAATACAGACAATACATTTGCCACTTCACCGGTATACGTCATATTTAAGAAAATCCCGAAGATATGAAACGGCAGCAGCGGAATGATTACGACAGAAATAACTTTATCGATAATCAAGTTGAACTCTTCAAAGAATGACAGCATCGTCTTTCCCTTAATCGCCGCCATGCCAATTCCAAGCACGAATGCCATGAGCAGCGCCGTCATAATTCCCATCATCGGCGCCATTTCCATCTCAAAGAAGGCTTCTCCGGCAGCACGTGCACCTTCCGCAATCTCTGCATCAGTGGATTGATGAATAAAATTAGGCAGAATAGTCGATGCCGCAGCATACGCGAGCAATCCTGCGGTAATGGTGGAGCCATAGGCAAACGCTGCAGACATTCCCAGCAGCTTCCCTGACCCCGCCCCGAGCTTCGCAATACTTGGCGCGATAAACGCAATAATGATGAGTGGCACAATAAAGTTCAAGAATCCGCCAAACAACATATTGAACGTGGCTGCTAATCGAACGAACCAGTTCGCGAAACCTTCATGAATCGCGGGCAGCAATAATCCAAGTCCGATCGCCAGCGCAATGGCTATCAAAATACGCCAAATAAGCCCTAGTTTAAACTTCACAATACGTCCTCCTCAAATACACATATGTATGACTGAAACAACACAACTTTACCACAAGAGCGGGGAATAGAGAAGAAAATATTTTAGTTTATTTAGTGTCTTTGCTGCGGGGATGAGCGGGTGGCGGGCGGCTATGAGCGGACGCGATGCGGCATTGAGCGCGTGGCGGGCGGCTAAGAGCGGGTGTGAAGACGCATTGAGCGCGTGGACGGCGGCTATGAGCGGGTGTGAAGCCGCATTGAGCGCGTGGCGGGCAGCTATGAGCGGACGCGATGACGCATTGAGCGCGTGGACGGTGGCTATGAGCTGAGGCGAAGTGGCATTGAGCGCGTGGCGAACTGCTAAGAGCGGATGCGATGCCGCATTGAGCGCGTGGACGGCGGCTATGAGCGGATACGAAGTCGCATTGAGCGCGTGGACGGCGGCTATGAGCGGGTGTGAAGCCGCATTGAGCGCGTGGCGGGTAGCTATGAGCGGACGCGAAGACGCATTGAGCACGTGGACGGTGGCTATGAGCGGACGCGATGCCGCGTTGAGCGCGTGGACGGCGGCTATGAGCGGATACGATGCCGCGTTGAGCGCGTGGACGGCGGCTATGAGCGGATACGAAGACGCATTGAGCGCGTGGACGGCGGTTATGAGCGGGTGTGAAGCCGCATTGAGCGCGTGGCGGGCAGCTATGAGCGGACGCGATGACGCATTGAGCGCGTGGACGGCAGCTATGAGCGGATACACAGCAACTATGAGCGCGTAACACCATATATGAACTCTATTTCCAATATAAAAACCGGCAGCTGCTCCAGCTGCCGGCCTTCTATTCATTATTTTACTGGAACTACTGATCCAGACCATTCTTCTACGATGAAATCTTGGATTTGTTCTGAAGTTAACACTTCTATCAATGCTTTGATTGCGTCGCTGTCTTCGTTACCGCTCTTTACAGCGATTACGTTAACGTAAGGAGACTCTGAATCTTCCAAAGCGATCGCATCTTCCATTGGATTTAAGCCGGCGTCGATTGCGAAGTTTGAGTTGATCAATAATGCGTCGCCTTCATCATTTTTGTACAATTGCGGCATTAATGCTGCTTCGTAGTTTGCGTCAAACTCCAAGTTCTTCGGATTTTCAACGATATCTTCTACTTCCGCCTTCACTTTTTCCACATCGTCAGCAAGCTTGATCAAACCTTTTTCTTCAAGCATAGCCAGTACGCGCCCGTGATCCGCTACAGAGTTACTGATTAAGATCGTTGCACCATCAGGAAGTTCTTCCAATGAATCATATTTCTTTGAGTAGACACCGATCGGCTCGATGTGAATTGCACCTGCATTGACAAAATCATAACCGAAATCTGCAATTTGACTCTCTAGATATGGAATGTGCTGGAAATAGTTCGCATCCAATGTGCCTTCATCCAAATCTTTGTTTGGCAGTACATAATCTGTGTAGCTCTCAATCTTCAAATCGTACCCTTTTTCAGCCAATAGTGGCTTCGCCTTTTCTAAAATTACTGCGTGCGGCGTGTTGGACGCTCCGACTGTCAAAGTCGTTTTGTCGCCCTTTTCTGCGTCATCTGCATCCTGTGCCGCATCTTTGCTGTTATCATCTTTTGTGCCGCATGCTGCCAGTGCCAGCACAAGTGCCGCCGCGAATAGACCAAATAAAAACTTCTTCATCTTCACATTTCTCCCTCTCCATTACTGGATTATATTTATGGTTGACAGGTTTCCCTGAAAATCCTGTTATCGCTTGTCCATACGTTTTACAAAGAAATCACCGATAAACTGAATGATGAATACGATGATCAAAACTAAAATTGTCGCCATCATCGTCACATCGCCGCGGTTACGCTGGAACCCTTCCAAATACGCAAGTGTACCGAGTCCCCCGGCGCCGATTACCCCTGCCATCGCTGTATATCCGACCAGCGCAATTGACGTCACTGTAATCCCAGACACTAGCGCGGGCATGGATTCAGGCAACAGCACTTTGAAAATGATGGTAGAAGTTTTCGCACCCATTGAACGTGCCGCTTCGATAACTCCTTTATCAATTTCTTGCAGCGCAATCAGCACCATGCGTCCGTAGAACGGTGCTGCGCCGATAATTAACGCTGGCAACGCGGCATTCGGTCCGCGCATACTTCCAATAAGCAAATTAGTCAGAGGCAGCAATAAAATAATCAAAATGATAAACGGAATGGACCGGAACACATTGACAAATGCCCCTGTAAAGACATTGGTGATTTTATTGGCCCAGAGTTGCCCCGGACTTGTCAGGAATAGCAGCAAACCGAGTGCGACACCAAAAATAAACGTGAATAACGTGGAGTACGCGGACATATAAAGTGTCTCTCCCGTCGCCGCCCACATTTTCTCCCAATTGACGTTCGGGAACCACTGCTCAATCATTCTTCAGCACCTCCGTCTTCACTTCATTGGCATCTAAGAAAGCGATCGCTTCATCAACAACCGCCGCGTCCCCTGCCAGCTGCAAGACCAGTGTGCCGTACGCGCCGTCCCGTGTAGTCGAGATATTTCCCTGGACGATATTGACCTCAATCGGGTATTTCCGGATCAGCTCAGCAAGGACAGGCTGCTCTGTACGCTCCCCGATGAAGGCTAGCTTAATCAGCTTTCCGTGTGGAGTTTCCTCCTGCAGGTGTGCGATCGCTGCGTCTGTATCGCCAGTGTCGGTCACCTGTGAAATAAAACGCTTTGTAATGTCAGCCTGCGGAGATTGAAAGACGTCGAGCACGTTGCCGATCTCCACGACCTTCCCTGCTTCCATGACTGCTACACGATGGCAAATCTTACGGATAACATGCATTTCATGCGTGATAAGGACAATAGTCAGTCCAAGACGTTCATTGATGTCTGTCAATAAATCGAGGATTGCATTTGTCGTTTCAGGATCAAGCGCGGATGTCGCTTCATCACAAAGCAGTACTTCCGGGTCATTCGCAAGTGCGCGCGCGATGCCGACACGTTGTTTTTGACCGCCTGATAACTGTGCGGGATAAGCTTTTTCACGGCCAGTCAACCCGACCAGATCTATCAGTTCTTTTACTTTTTGCTTGCGAACCGATTTTTTCACACCCGCAATTTCGAGCGGGAACATAATATTCTCTTCCACGGTTCTTGACCACAGCAAGTTAAAGTGCTGGAAGATCATACTGATTTTCTGACGGGCATTGCGAAGACCGGCTCCTTTTAATGTCGTCATTTCCTGTCCGTGAATCATAATGCTGCCGGACGTGGGTGTTTCAAGACCATTCAGCAGCCGAATCAAAGTACTTTTTCCTGCACCACTGTAACCGATGACGCCGAAAATTTCTCCTTCTTTGATGGTTAGCGATACATCATCTACCGCGATTATTTCTGAACGGTTCAAATGGAATTTTTTATGAACGTTTGTTAGTTGAATCATTTTCTGCACCACCTCATGTAATCCTCTTTCATTGTCTTCTAACGCCTGCCGGAGCTTAACGGCGTCTTTCGCTTTTGGTAATAAAAAAACCTTTCTGCGGACAAGCAGAAAGGCCGAACGTATAAGTCATTATGTACGTTTCCATTTCTCTCATCTGTCAAAGCGACTTGCTCTGAGTGAATTGGCACCATTTCACAAATGTGACGGTTGCCGGGCTTCATAGGGCACTTCCCTCCACCGCTCTATATAAGAGTTTTGTATTCAGTTGATTACCCTACTTATACCACACATTGAATTCCATTGTCAACTGAGTTTCCCGAGTAGAAACGGCACGGATTGAAAGGCATAAATCTTTTCAATTGGCTGCCCTTTACGATGAATGAGCAGGCACGGCACACTTTCGATTTCATATTCAATTGCAATTTCCTGAACATAGTTTAAATCTGCTTTTCCGATAGGTAACTTCGGACGCATCGTTTCAATTACATTCAGCATTTTGGAAGCAACTGCACATGTACCGCACATCGGGGTAAATAAATAGAAAGCGGCCACTTGCTCTGCCGCCTGTGCACGCTGCCAGTCTTCTATTGTCCAGTTATTCATGAGGTCCACCTGCCAAGTAGTTCGGATGTACTTTAAAATTGGCGGCCGCTAAAATGGCAGCCAATAATTTGACGGGGGTCGTTTCCACTTCACGGTAGAGACGGTCCGTATATAAATGTCTCGCTTCCGGATACAGTTGTTTGAAGAGCTTGCGAATAGAATCGCCTGAAGCGTCCGCATCCAGAAAAACGAAGAGTTCCTGTTGTTCGTAGGGTGCCAGCAGTTCTTCAATATGGTACGGACTGATGGTGCCGTTAGTACAGAGAATCTCCACCGGCTCAGCAAGGATCGGCAACAGCCGCTTGCGGTCGGAGCCGCCTTCCACAATTAGAACTTTCGTGTCCATGCTGTTTCCTCCCAGCGTATAAAAAAAGCGCTGAAACGTTCCAGCGCATTTAAATTTCGGTATTATTCAGCTGTCATTTCCTCGTACTGCTCAGCTGTCATTAACGCATCAAGTTCAGCTTTATCTTCGATTTCGACAACAACCATCCACGCATCTTCATATGGAGATTCGTTAACTAATTCCGGGCTGTCTTCCAGATTTTCGTTTACTTCCACAACTTTACCAGTCAGTGGAGCGTATAATTCTGAAACAGTTTTCACTGATTCAACGCTTCCGAAAGGCTCGTCTGATTTCAATTGATCGCCTACTTGCGGCAATTCAACGAACACGATGTCCCCCAGTTCAGACTGTGCGAAATGTGTGATTCCAATTCGGTATTTACCGTCTTCTTCTTTTACCCATTCATGCTCTTCTGAATAACGCAATTCTTTTGGTGTGCTCATGTCGTTACCTCCAAAATTATAATAGTTTGTCTTTATTCAGTTTGCCATAGTTCCCCTGTAAAAACAAGAAACTAAATCATTTCTTCCACGTTTCTGAAAACGCGGTTTCATTAAATCCGACGGTAACTTTTTGGCCGTCAGAGACGATCGGCCGTTTAATGAGCATCCCGTCCGAAGCGAGCAATGTGATTTTTTCATCGTCTGTCATAGTTGGCAGTTTGTCTTTTAAGTTAAGCTCACGATATTTCTTGCCGCTTGTGTTGAACAACTTTTTCATTTCAAGGCCGGAGTTCTTGATCATCGTGCGCAGTTCGTCTTCGCCTGGAGGTTGTTCTGCAATGTTTTTTTCCTCGAATGAAATCCCTTCATTCTCAAGCCATTTCTTCGCTTTGCGGCACGTGGTGCATTTTGGATAGCCGTAGTATGTCATAGTCATAATGGAATCCTCCTTTTTTTCAGTATAGCAAATAAGCGTATGCTGATGCCAACCAAGCGACGGGTCACTTTTTTTAGACTTTGAGAGGCTGGAGTTTGGCCAGGGGCGGGGATGGGCGCTTCGGAGGGGACGCTTTCCCGAGGGCCCGCGGTGAGCCAGCCAGGTCGCGTTGCTTCCTTTGGCTGTCTCGCCTGTCGGGCTGATCCTCCGGGAGTCGCCTCTCCTGCGCGCCAATCCCTTGCAACGCAAGCGGGTGATACTTATTGATGCTCACTGAATTGGAGTTGTAATCGTTATACAAGTATCTGAACTTGAACTTCATCAGGTTCTAAGACAAATTTAATTTCCAAACTACTTATAGGGCGTAATCCAAGTCCCGCCGCTATTCACGCAGGATTGAAGCGGGGCTGATGGCGGCTCCCAATGGATTAGCCAGAGCTTCAACCCGCACCACAAAAAAACGCCCCACACAGGAGGCGTCTAGTGTACGTTATAATTACACGATGTATTTTTCTGCTTCGATCAGCTTTTCTGCCGCTTCACGCTTTTTCGCAATCAGGTTGTATGGATTGTTACGAGTCAGCTTGCGCAATGCAGAGAGCATCATGCGCTGGTTGTCGCCGTCGACTGCTGCGAGCAGTATTTCTTTCGCCGCCGCTTCGATGCGTCCAAACGCTTCCTGACAGAAGATTTGTGTATAAAGAAGCTTTTGGTTCTCTTTCTCTTCGCCGTTTTTGCTGATCGCTTTTTCCGTACGCAGCAAAGCAGACTCCATTCCGAAAATGTCGTTGGCGATGTCTGCGATGTTGACCAGGATTTCTTGTTCCTGATCGAGCTTCGTGCCGTAGCGCTGTGCTGCCAGTCCTGCGGCAAGGATACCGACCTTCTTCGCATTCTTCACGAGTACTCTCTCCTGCGCCAATGCTTCGTCGCCCACTTCTTCAGGCATCATCATCAACAGCTCTTCCTGCAGCGCCTGTGCCTGCTGCAGCAATGGCAGTTCGCCTTTCATTGCTTTCTTCAGGAATGTCCCAGGAACGATCATTCGGTTGATTTCATTCGTACCTTCAAAGATCCGGTTAATACGGGAATCGCGGTAGATGCGCTCCACTTCGTACTCTGCCATGAAGCCGTAGCCTCCGTGAATTTGAACTGCTTCATCGGAAATGTAATCCAGCACTTCGGATCCTACCACTTTGTTAATGGAACATTCGATAGCATATTCCGCAATGGAAGCCGCCACTTTAGCGCCATCTTTTTGCTCATCTGGGCTCATCGCCGCATTGCGCTCTTCAAAGTATCCGACCGTACGGTAAATCAAGCTCTCTGTTGCATACAGCATAGAAGCCATCGTACCGAACTTTTCTTTCGTCAAGTTGAATGAAGAAATCGGTGTGTCGAACTGCTTCCGCTGATTCGCGTACTTAATAGCCAGCTCAAGTGCACGCTTCGATCCGCCGATTGTACCTACTCCGAGTTTGTAGCGTCCGATGTTCAAAATATTGAACGCAATAATGTGGCCGCGCCCGATTTCTCCTAATAAGTTTTCCACAGGCACTTCTGCATCTTCGAGGATTAATGTACGTGTAGAAGATGATTTGATGCCCATTTTCTTCTCTTCCGGCCCTACAGAAACACCCGGATAGTCTCTTTCAACAATAAATGCCGTGAACTTTTCGCCGTCCACTTTCGCATATACGACAAAGACATCAGCAAATGCAGAGTTTGTAATCCATTGCTTCTCACCATTCAATACGTAGTGAGTGCCCGCAGCATTTAATGTAGCAGTTGTCTTGGCACCCAGTGCGTCAGAACCCGAGCTTGGCTCCGTCAATGCGTAAGCGGAGATTTTCGTGCCGCTTGCAGAGTTCGGCAAGTACTTCATCTTTTGCTCATGATTACCGAACAGTACGATTGGCAACGTACCGATTCCCACGTGTGCGCCGTGAGTAATCGAGAAGCCGCCAGCTACGGACAATTTTTCCGCAATCAATGCAGACGAAATTTTATCCAGTCCAAGACCTTCATACTCTTCCGGAATATCTGCCGCAAGAAGTCCCAGATCGCCCGCTTTCTTCAGCAATGTCACGGAGTTTTCAAACTCGTGATTTTCGAGCTTTTCAATCAGCGGCGCCACGTCATTTTTAACGTACTCTTCCGTTGTTTTGGCAATCATTTTTTGCTCTTCTGTGAAATCTTCCGGTGTGAATACGCGTGATGCGTCCATATCCTCCGTTAAAAATGCTCCGCCCTTTACGAATTCTGTCATAGTGTTTCCCTCCATAGCTTTAGTCATAGTATTTCCCCCTGTTTGAACGTTTTTTTATTTATAGAACTTCAAATACTCCCGCTGCACCCATTCCGCCGCCGATACACATCGTAACGACACCGTATTTTTTCCCTTGACGTTTCAGTTCATTAATTAATTTTAA
The DNA here is from genome assembly GCF_002077155.1 of Sporosarcina sp. P33. GTDB lineage: Bacteria > Bacillota > Bacilli > Bacillales_A > Planococcaceae > Sporosarcina. The sequence continues at coordinate 802,101 of NZ_CP015027.1, forward strand.
TGTTAAGACGGTTCCTGTGGCCCCCAGCGGATGACCTGTCGCGATCGCACCGCCGTTGACATTCACTTTTTCCATATCTAGTCCAAGCTCACGGATGACAGCAAGTGACTGGGAAGCAAATGCTTCATTCAGCTCCCACAGATCGATATCTTCAATAGAAAGCCCTGCAATTTTCAATGCTTTTGGCACTGCTTCAATCGGCCCGATCCCCATGATTTCGGGTGGTACGCCGCCTACTGCGAATGAAAGGAATTTCGCCAATGGCTTCAATCCGCGCTGCTCTGCAACTTCTGAATCCATGACCAAAACCATTCCAGCACCGTCAGACGTCTGTGATGCGTTTCCTGCCGTAACAGAACCTTTGGCTGCGAACGCGGGGCGCAATTTACCTAGCACCTCTTTGGTTGTTCCCGGGCGCACGCCTTCATCCATCTCGAAGACCATTTGCTGCTCCTGATACTTGCCGTCGTCACCGACAAAACGCTTCGTAACTTCAACCGGAACGATTTCATCGACAAATTTTCCTTCTTTAATGGCTGCTTCTGCACGCTTATGTGATTCTACTGCGAATGCATCCTGATCTTCGCGGGAGATGCCATACTTTTGCGCCACTTGCTCCGCTGTATGTCCCATTCCCATGTAGTATTCAGGAGCTTCTTCCGCTAATTTAAAGTTTGGACGAATCGTATTCCCCATCATCGGCACCATACTCATCGACTCGACGCCGCCCGCCAAAATTGCTTCTGAGTGGCCAAGCATAATACGCTCTGCCGCATAAGCGATAGACTGCAAACCTGACGAACAAAAACGGTTGATCGTAACGGCAGGTGTCGTATCCGGTAACCCAGCCAGCGCGCCAATATTTCGCGCTACGTTCATTCCCTGTTCTGCTTCAGGCATGGCACAGCCGATAATTACATCATCAATCGGCCCGTCATAATTTCCTGCACGCTTCAATGTTTCCTTTATCGTCAGCGCCCCGAGATCATCAGGACGGACAGTCGCTAAAGATCCTCTTCCTGCTTTTCCTATCGGTGTTCGAGCACCGGCTACAATTACTGCTTCACGCATTCTGTTTCCTCCTTTAACTATCTCTCATCAGTTACGTAACGGTTTGCCCTTTACAAGCATATGCTGCATGCGCTGCTGCGATTTCGGCTCTGCCACCAAACTTAAAAATGCTTCGCGCTCTAAATCTAGTAAGTACTGTTCATCGACACGCGTGCCATACGGAATTTTACCGCCTGCCAAGACGTATGCCAGTTTCTTCGCGATTTTCAAGTCATGTTCACTGATGAAACCGGATCCGTACATCCCTTCAGCTGCCAGCAATAACGTTGCATAGCCTGAATCGCCAGTCACTGGAACTTTCTCTTTTTTCGGCGCTGTATAGCCTGCTTCATATAGAGACAATGCCGCTTGCTTCGCATCGTAGATCTGATGATCGGGATTGACGCTCACGCTATCCGCAAAGTCTAAGAAGTTATTTTCTCTTGCTTCATCGGCAGAAGTTGATACTTTTGCCATCGCAATCGATTCAAACACTTTATTGGCAATGTGCTGGTAATCAGTCGGCACACCGTTCGGCAAACCTTTTAAATGTTTCTGATACAGGTTGACGTTACCGCCGCCGCCTGGTATTAAGCCTACCCCTGCTTCCACTAATCCCATATACGTTTCCATAGATGCCTGAATATGCGCTGCCGGCAGACAAACTTCCGCCCCGCCGCCAAGCGTCATTTGGAACGGTGCTGCAACGACCGGTTTGCTGCTGTATTTAATTTTCATCATCGCATTCTGGAATGAACGGATTACAAAATCGAGTTCAAAGATATTATCATCCTGTGCTTCCATCAAGATCATGCCAAGGTTCGCACCGACACAGAAGTTTTTCCCCTGATTACCGATGACAAGCCCTTTAAAGTTCTTCTCCACTTCATCTACTGCGAAGTTGATCATCTGAATGATATCAAGGCCGATCGCATTAGATTGTGAATGGAATTCCAGTAATGCTACGCCGTCTCCAAGGTCAATCAGGCTTGCACCCGAGTTTTTCTTGATAACACCATGTTTTTTCTTGTATTGCTTAAGGTTGATCGCTTTTTCATTCACTTGTACAGCCTGATAATCTGAACCGTCGAAGTAGTACAGATCGCCGTCTATTTCTTTATAGAAAGTTTCATAGCCCTTATCGAGCAGCGACTGTACGAAAGCAGGAATTTCTTTGCCCTCTTCTTTCAGCAGACCGACAGACTTTTGCACGCCGATCGCATCCCATATCTCAAACGGTCCCTGTGACCATCCGAAGCCCCATTTCATCGCGTTATCGATCGCGACGATATCATCGGCAATCTCACCGTGAAGCTGTGCGGCGTAAAGCATCGTCGGTGTTAACGTATTCCATAAAATCTCTCCTGCACGATCTTTAGCGTAAACCAGCGTCTTTATCTTATTAGCCAAACCTTTTTGCTGATTCGCCATTTCAATTGAAGGCGCTTTCATTTTCTGTGTAGGAATATATTCAAGCGTTCTCATATCCAGTTCTAGAATGTCGCGGTCTTTCTTAACATAGAAGCCTTGTTTTGCTTTTGCTCCGATCCAGCCATTCTCAATCATTTTTGTTACGACATCCGGCAATTCAAACGTTCTCTGTTCATCGCCGGCCGTTTGATCATAGACGTTTTTCGCAACATGCATATACGTATCAAGCCCCACTACATCCAATGTACGGAATGTCGCGGATTTCGGACGTCCAATTAATGTGCCGGTAATAGAATCGATTTCACCGATTGTATAGCCGCGTTCAAGCATTTCGTGCAATGTGACTTGCAGGCCGTACGTGCCAATGCGGTTAGCAATAAAGTTCGGAGTATCTTTCGCAATTACGACTCCCTTGCCTAAACGATCTTCGCCGAACACTGTCATGAACTCCACCACTTCTGGCGATGTCGTCTGAGTAGGAATAATCTCAAGCAATTTCAAGTATCTTGGAGGATTGAAGAAGTGTGTTCCAAGGAAGTGTTTCTGAAAATCTTCCGAACGTCCTTCTGCCATCGCTTCAATGCTGATGCCTGATGTATTAGATGAAATAATTGTTCCCGGTTTTCGTACGGTTTCAATCTTTTCATACAAACTCTTTTTAATATCTAAGTTTTCAACGACGACCTCAATGATCCAATCCACATCTTTCAATTGATCTAAATGGTCCTCGAAATTTCCCGGTGTAATTAATGAAAGGTTATTCTTCGTTGTCAAAGGTGCCGGTTTCTGTTTCAGCAATTTCTCCAATGCCCCTGCTGCAAACTTGTTGCGGAATTTCGGATTTTCCGCCGTTAATCCTTTTGCTTCATCATCCGCCCCCAATTTCGGCGGTACGATATCCAGCAAAAGAACAGGAATGCCAATATTGGCCAAATGCGCTGCAATACCAGAACCCATAACTCCAGATCCTAAAACTGCCGCTTTTCTAATTTGATAAGTCACGTGCAATCCTCCCTTTTCAACTTTGAATGAATGCTCATTCATTTCTGGCGTAAAAAAAATACGCGTTGCTTATAAATGCTAGTATAAATCATTTGAAACTATTTCGCAATATTTAATTGCTATTTAATCAGATTTTTTAAAATAAGCAATAAAATACCCAATGCTCTATAATCATTGTACACTATTCATTGAATGGAGGCGATAATTGTGAAACAAATTACATCTGCAGAAGAATTCAACGAAATCATTGCAAACGATCAGCCCGTACTGGTGAAGTTCGAGGCAGACTGGTGCCCTGACTGTAAGCGCATGGATATGTTTATCGATCCGATTGTGGAGAAATACGATAACTATACATGGTATGAAGCGGATCGTGACGTTATTCCTGAAATTGCTGAAAAGTATGAAGTAATGGGGATTCCTAGTCTGCTTATTTTCCAGAACGGTGAGAAGCATGCACACTTGCACAGCGCGAATGCCAAGTCCCCTGCTCAGGTGACAGAATTTTTGGATGGCGTAAAGATCTGAACCGTTGATTTCTGACACACGAAAATGCTGAGAACCTTCTCGTTCTCAGCATTTGTTTTATTTATGTGTGATTTTTGCAGGCTAAGATCGCTTGCCCCGATGTTATGAGCGCTTGACTTTTGACATTGAGCGCGCCGCTTGATGTTATGAGCGGCTAACCGATAACATTAAGCGCTGGCCGGGATGTATGAGCGCCCAGCCGGCAACATTGAGCGCCTGCCGTTGTTTTATGTGCGCCCAGCTTTTCATCCAGTTCCACTTATTAATGAAGGAGGAGTTTTATATGTCCAAATATATAGACGTCCAAGGCAAGTCTCAGTATGACCATGATATTCACCCCGGCTACCGCCCCTCGGCATGCGGGCCTGTTACAGCTTTTGTTTTGCTGCGGCATTTTTTCCCGGCCGATCAGACTCTTTCTATTAATGAACTGTATAAAAAGCTTGGCGGCACGAAGATAGGTCTGCCTGCCTGTCGATTTGTCCGCAGGTTCCGACGTTTGCTCGGCGCAGATTGGACAGTAAAAATATGCGATCTGCAGCAGGCGATGGAGCAGATTGACGCGGGCCGCCCCGTTGCAGTGAAGTTTGATAAATGGTTCAACTTCAGATGGCGCGGAAATTTTTCATTTGATTATCACTGGGTAGTGATGGCCGGTTATGAATACGTAAAGGGTGACCTTCACATTCTTGTCCATGACCATGGCGGCAGAAATCGCGATAGCCGTGTCCGGTCCATTCCCTACGGCATGAATCAAAAAATCGTAACGTTCATCAAAATCGAACCATCAAAACGGTGAAACAGCCAGCCCCTGTTTTGCGATCATGGAGTAGCCCTGCTCTTCCATGATGGCTGCCGTGTCAGCCGTGAACTCAGGAATGACCAGCTCTTCAAGCGGATCATCGATGATAATTTCACAATGGATGGCGGCAAGCTCTCTCGAAATCATCAGCATGTCTTCATCGGCTGCCAGCTTCTTTTGAATACCTGCAGTTAATTCTTCCCGTGCCGCAAGCACACCATCCACTGAACCGTACTCCTGAATCAGCTTCAGCGCCGTCTTTGGCCCAATTCCTTTTACACCGGGATAACCGTCACTCGCGTCTCCCGTGAATGCTTTCATATCAATGAATTGTGATGGTGTAATTCCATATTCCTCAACGAAGCGCGCTTCATTGTATTCGTCGTACTGTGTAAATCCTTTCTTCGTCAACGCAATCGAAACATCAGGCTGCAATAATTGAAGTAAATCCTTGTCGCCCGAAACCACCGTCAGCTTCGCTTCACCTTTCCATGTCTCAATCAACGAACCGATTAGATCATCCGCTTCCATATTCGGAATCCCGTAACTCTTCCATCCCAAAGCTTCAGATACTTCTCTGGCCATGTCGAACTGCGGAACCAATTCGGGTGCAGGAGCCGGCCGGTGTGCTTTATAGTCTGCAAATAGGTCATTGCGGAATGTTTTCGCTCCCATGTCCCAGCACACCGCCAAATGAGTCGGCTGAAAAATGGAGATGGCACTCATCGTATGCCGCGCAAATCCCTGGACGCCATTCGTCGGCACATCCCATGCATTGCGGAAAAATTGTCCTCTGTGTGCCGTCGCAAAAAACGAACGGAACAATAACGCCATTCCATCCACTACTAAAATATGAGGTTTATTTTCATTCATCTTGTTCCACTTCCTTTCCTATAGTTTAACACAGCTGACGAATGAAGAGAGGATAAGGTCAAATGACCAACAGGCTGCATATGATAAAACGAATAGAAAAGGAGGCGTTATCATTTGAATCCGCAAGATGAGTATATGTGGTATTCGCAATACCCGGCGCAATCTTGGCAAGAAAACGAGTATCAAGGCTTCGCGACGGCACAATTATTTTCCCCTTGGCAATCGTGGTTTCCAGGGCAGCAAAGTTCACAAGGGTTTCCTGGATCCCAATGGTTTCCGGGCATGCCGAGTTTCCCTGGTTTCCCTGGTTCACCAGGTTTCCCGCCACAGCCGGGTTTCCCAAGTTCACCGACTTTCCCTGCACAACCGAATTTTCCGGGGCAGCAACCGAATCGGCCGGGGCAAGGCGGGCAGGCTGCTGCACCTACAACCGCGCCGCCCAGTCAAATCCCGAGCTATCCTGAATTCCAGACGTTTGCGGTAGATCCCGGTGCTATTTCGGGCTGTCTGTACCGCTTTACCTACGTATGGACTTCCAGGAGACGCGGTTTCTGGTTCTATCCGACATTCGTCGGCCGGCAATCAGTGGCAGGATTTCAATGGAACGCAAACAGATTCCGATGGGAGTATATCGGGATTGACTTGCAGCGGATCGATGCGTTTCGATGTGTCTGACGCTGCAGGTGCAAATAGAATTGAAGGAGTGATGGTTTGAGTCAGCAGGAAGAAGAAATGTGGTACCCTAAATTGCCCGATGGTTATCCGGGACAGCAGCCACAATATGAAATGTATCATCAGCAAAGCCAGCCGCAGCAACCAGGATATCAGCAGCAAGGGTGGCCGTACCATGCGCCGCCAAGTCAGCCGAACCATTCATGGCAGCCAGGGTATCCGGGGCAGCAACAGCATGGTTATCCTGGGCAGCAGCCAGGGCACCCGGGACAGCAGCATGGGTATCCCGAACATACAGGCTACCCAGGGCAGCATGGTTATCCCGGACAGCCAGGATTCCCAGGATTCCCAGGATATCCGCCGCAGCCTAATTATCCAGGACATCACGGAAATCAGCATAGCTATCCCGGCGGACATCACGGAGATCAACACGGCTATCCGGGACAGCATGGCGGCCAGCGCCCTGAGCAAAGTGCACCTACATCCGCACCGCCGAGCCAGACGCCAAGTTATCCGGATTCCCTATTACGGGCTGTGGATCCGGGCGGCATAGCAGGCTGTCTGTACAGGTACACGTATGTATGGACGTCTCGAAATAAAGGATTCTGGTACTATCCAACATTTGTAGGCAGAACCTCCATTGCTGGTTACCGATGGGATCCGCGTCATTATCGATGGGAATATTATGGACTGGATTTACAGAAGATTGATTCATTCAGATGTACGTAAGCGGAATTCCGGTGTATGTTTTTATTCTATAAAGCAAAAAACCTGGCAAAATTGCCAGGTTTTTTATTTGGTTGCGGCTTCATGCCGCGATCAGAGTAATCTCTTCTGTTATTAATTTAAGAAAATTCCAGCACTGCATGCGGAGGATGTCTATTTCTTCGGCTCAATAATAGGCAGTGGTTTGTTTACTAAGGAAGGCGGCAGTGGTGTGATAGCGCAAAAACAATTCAAGTTCACAATAATACATTTCTTTGTTTTCCGAAGTGAATAAAGTTCTGTACAGGAGTCAGTGGGATACCCCTCCATATCCACACCTTCAAGTATGGTCAATAATGCGCAGCACGTCTCAATATCTACTTTTTCTACCCGGAAATATGGTGATTTTACGCCGGAGCAATAAGCGCCAAACGGCTTGTGTAATTTGCAGCCTGTGAGTTTGAAAGGAATTGTATCGTGGACGGAGCGTTTGCAGACAAATTGAAGATCGGCACCCAGTTTGGAAAGACATTGTTGTTCTTCAAGCAGTTTTTTCATCGAAAGACATATGCATTCAGGATGATTCATGATTTCTCTCCTTCCATTGTCATAAACACATTCTACCTATATATATTACAAAGATTGACGCTGAGATAGGCAGTTGCTTGTGGGTTTGCAATAGAAGCATACTGAATGGTGTGTACGCGCTAATTTAAAACATTCTCTTATTTTGCTTTATTAGCAACATAAACTGCATACGGAATTAAATTTTTAGCTACATCAAACGCCAGTTGGCCATTCCCTGGTCTCCAATTCACTTCAAATATCCAAAGCTTATGATTTTCATCGACACCAATATCTATTCCTAGCTCATCGAATTCAACGTCGTATAATTTTTCAAATTCATTTGTGAACCGTTCGGCAAACTTTCGTAAAATCTTTCGGATGTTTCTGCTTTCCCCCTCAAACTCCCTTTCTAAAAAGGATGAAAGCGTGCCCATGCTGCCGCCGCGGGAAATATTGCTGGTCACTCTGTCCTTGGCTCCAATTCGAGGATAAATGATTGTAATCATCCATTTTCCCTGCCCGTCTTTTTGCACATGTATCCGAAAATCATACGGATTCCCTTCTTTTGTCCGGCATAAAATATACGGCTGCACCAAATACGCCTGATCACTTATGAGCATCTGCAAAACTTCCGTCAGTTCTTCTTTATTCATTGTTTGGTGTTTTGCCCCTGAAATCGTACAGTACTTTTTCCCATCCTGTTCAATAAACCAGATACCTCTCCCCTGACTTCCGGAAACAGGCTTTACAATTACTTTTTCATATTTTTTTAACGCGTCAAACACTTCAGCGGCATTCACAATTGTGATCGACGGAATCAAGTAATCTGCGAACTCCGGCATTTTCTCAATCCGTTTGTAGACATTCATTTTATTCCCGATTGAATAAGATGTGAACGGAATGAGATCTTTAAGCTGCTGATAGACTTTTATTTCCTCATCCGTTTTCATGCCCACCGCGTTGAAAATGACATTCGGAAATGGCAGGTCTTTCTGCAGCCACTCGCCATTTTCATAGACATAGCCCATAATCCGGCGTGCGGTAAAATTTACATCTTTCGGTGAAAAGTAATAAAATCCAACACCTTCCATTTTAGCAACCGCTGCACAGGCAAAAGCTTTCCTCACATTCTTCGGATGTTTCCTTGTATGCAACATTCCTACTGTCACCATCTCTATCTCTCCTCTTCAGGTTCAATATAAAACCTCAAATTTTTCGCGGCTTGTAATGCGTTTTTCTTAGCTTCTTGCGATGAATTGCCGGTCGCCATAACATATCCGTATCTGCTTCCCATCGAAACGGCCGGTGTCATATAGGCACCTTTTCGGGGTTTCACATATACTTCCCGCACCCCTTCCTGTCGCATCGCCGCATTCTTTCCTGTTACCTTCAATAGATATCCATACGTGCTGATAGTAATGTAGTGTGTATACAGATGACGTTCGTGCTTTCGTTTCAAGTCAACTTCTTCACCCATAAACAGTTTTAACGTCTCTTCCATCAAGTTAATACCGTATGCTTCTTCAATCATCCGGTTCATCGCGCCGCCGGATATCCGCGGATTTAACTCAATCAATTTCCATTTACCCCGCACATAGCGCAATTCTATATGGCACGCCACATGCTTTGCGCCCAAGTCGTGACAAATAGATTCCACCGCCTGATAAAGCGTGGCATATAATTCTTTCTCGAGCTGGAGCTGAAAATCATAACCCGTGATAATGAACTTCAACTCTTTTTTAATATCTTGCTTGATTACGGCGACTATATGAAGTTCGCCATGATCAACGACTAGCTCCACCAAATATTGCGGTCCATCCAAATACTCTTCTACTACAATGTTCTGATTTGGATACAGTTTCAGCATCCGCCTCATCATCGTCGTCATTTCTTTTTTGTCTGCTGCCAGATAGACATCCCTTGACGCTTTCGATAACGGGGACTTAATAATGAGCGGAAAGCGGTGTTCTTCTGCGATAAACTGCTGCAGATTATTTTCCGGATTATAAACAGCAAACATCGGTGTTACTGGATTATCAGCCAGTGCGGTTCTGGTCAGCACTTTATCTTCCATCTTCCTGTAGGATTCCCCTGAAATCTTCGACAGACATAATTCATTCATGAGCAATGCCGTCATCGATACAAACGGATCTACAAAGCTGAAAATCCCTTTAATCTTGCGTCCCTGCTTCTGTAAGAGGCGGATATTCGCGCGAATCTGCTCCTCCGTCAATTCACTTACGTGGATCATTTCCGTGACGTCTGGGAATTCCAGTCTCTGATCGATGAATTTCACATTCTCCGTCAGCAAAACCGTCACATAGCCCATTCTATCCGCAGCTTTTATCGCTTCCCTGCTCGAACCACTTTTCGTAGTTTCCACAAAAACAATAGTATTCATTTTTTCACTCTCCTCAGCCAAAACCTATACATCACGTGCAGATGCAGAATGAACAAAATAAGTGGCCACTTGTATTTTTTCATTCTCTTATTCATATGAAAATGCACTGTAAGTCTGATAGGCCTTAGAACAAGCCACTATAATGTTTTCAGCATTCTGTCATTTCACATGTAAAAACCGGGTAACTTCACAGGCAGAATACCTGAATTTAATAAAATAACCTTTGTGCTATTCTGATAATTAAGTATAATAAAATAATAACTGTATCTATAGCAACCGCATGTCAGCCAGCAAAACTGTGCGTGATACAACCAATTCATCATTTAAGGGGAGATCAACTATGACAGCAGCAACAGAAACTATTATTCAAGCCTTAAGAGAGGTATTGACTGAAGAACAGGTGACTATCAATAAAACCGTGCGTGAACTTCACGGAAAAGATGAGTCTTACCATACAATGAAATTACCGGATATCGTGGTATTCCCTTCATCCGCCGAAGATGTGAGTCACGTTATGCGCGTCTCCAGCAAGCACCGCGTCCCCGTCACGCCATTCGGCCTTGGCTCCAGTCTGGAAGGTCACGTCATTCCGGAAAACGGCGGCATTACGATTGACTTTTCCAATATGAATCAGATCCTCAGTGTGCAGGCTGAGGATTTTCTAGTGACTGTACAGCCCGGAGTCACTCGTTCTCAGCTGAACAAAGAACTGAAAAAACACGGCTTGTTCTTTTCTGTCGACCCGGGCGCTGATGCCACACTTGGCGGAATGGCAGCAACGAACGCAAGCGGAACCACTTCCGTGAAATACGGGATCATGCGTGATCAGGTCCGTGATCTTGAAGTCGTACTGGCAGACGGCACCATAATCCACACAGGCAATAAAGCGGCAAAATCAGCATCCGGTCTTCATTTAAACGGACTATTCGTTGGATCGGAAGGTATTCTCGGCTGCTTCACAGAGCTGACATTACGCGTCTATGGAATTCCGGAATTCACGACAGCAGCACGCGCTTCTTTCCCGACTGTAAACGATGCAGTGGAAGCGGTTGTATCGATTTTACAGGCCGGCATCCCGATTGCACGCGTCGAACTGGTCGATGAGCCATCCATGAAACAAGTAAATCTATTCAGCGAAACAAACTATAAGGAAAAACCGACACTGTTCCTTGAGTTCCATGGCAATGAAGCCGGGCTGCAGCAGGATGTCGAATTCACCAAAGAAATTGTTGCCGATCATCATTGCGAAGATGTGGCATTTGAAACGGATAACGCAGAGCGAAATCGGCTATGGGAAGCCCGCCATAACCTTGCCTATGCATTCATCCATTCACATCCCGGAAAGAAACTGATGGTGACGGATGTTTGCCTGCCAATTTCAGAACTGGCGGATGCAGTGAATCACGCGCGAGAAACAGTGGAATCCCTCGATATGCCCGCAGGAATTGTGGGCCACGTAGGTGACGGCAACTTCCACGTACTTTTAATGATGGATGTGAACAATCCTGAAGAAATTGCCAAGGCTGACGAACTGAACGAAAAAATCGTTCTCTACGCATTGGAGCGAGGCGGTACTTGTACAGGTGAGCACGGTGTCGGGACAGGCAAACGGAAGTACCAGGAACAAGAACACGGCGCTGCTCTAGTTGTGATGGAAAAGATTAAACGGGCACTCGATCCGGACAACCTGCTTAATCCAAATAAAATTCTTCCACTTGACAGCACGGAGACAAAGCTATGAAAGTTCTTGAAATGATTGGTTCCATCGCAGGGAAATACTTTGCAGTGTGGGTCATTATTACCGCAGTCATCGCATTCATGTTCCCCGGTCCTTTCTTGGGGTTAGGCGCGTACATTACGATTTTGCTCGGCGTAGTCATGTTCGGAATGGGGCTGACATTGCGCGCAGCTGACTTTAAAATTGTTCTGACGAATCCGTTGCCGGTCATCATCGGTGTCGCTGCCCAGTTCGTCGTTATGCCGCTGATCGCATTTGGCATCGCGTATTTATTGAAGCTGCCTCCTGAATTAGCAGCGGGCCTTGTGCTGCTCGGCTGTGTCCCGGGCGGCACTGCATCCAACGTTATGGTCTATCTGGCAAAAGGAAATCTTGCGTTATCAGTCGCGATGACCTCACTTTCCACATTGCTCGCGCCAATCGTCACGCCGTTATTATTGTTAGTGCTGGCCGGACAATGGCTTCCGGTTGATGCCATGTCGATGTTTAAATCCATCGTTCAGGTCATTATCATACCAATTGTTCTGGGACTGCTTATTCAGCGGTTCTTTCCCGGGGTTGTCGCAAAAAGCGTCTCCGTCGTTCCAATTATCTCCGTCGCTGCGATTCTCATCATCGTGGCTGCTGTGACGTCTGCCAACGGCGGGAACGTCGCAAGTTCAGGAGTAATTGTGTTTATCGCAGTATTCCTGCATAACGGACTGGGGCTCCTGCTCGGCTATCTCATTGCGTTATTGCTTGGTTTGAATGAAAACGACAGACGTGCGATTTCACTCGAAGTCGGCATGCAAAATTCCGGTCTCGGCGTCGCACTCGCAACTGCCCATTTCGGACCGCTTGCCGCCCTGCCAAGTGTATGGGGTGCAATCTGGCATAATATTTCGGGCCCTATTCTTGCAACGATCTGGTCAAAGAAAAAGACTGGCGGGGAAGATTCGGATATCGCAATCAAACGCGCAAAAGTAGATTTATAACCACTTATAGAAAGCACATCAGGCTTCGATCTCTTAAGAAGATTTCGAAGCCTGATGTTTTTTGTAACATTTTATTTTCCAATATTAATTTATTGTTACAATTGCCGGATTCAATGGTTAGCGCGCGAATAGTGTGCTATGTTTAGGCTATATAGGCGGAATATGGAAAACCCGACAAATTGACATGGAGAGATTACTTTGAAAAGAAAATGGCTTGTCGCTTCATTACTGGTTATTTGGATTGCAGGAGGCGTAATTTTATGGCAAGACTGGAATTCCAGAGAATATGCGCTTTCTGACAGACCGCAAGAAAACGCAAGTAAAGACTCAGCGGTGACTTCGGCAGAGGCCGTAACGGAAGTCGAAACAGAACAAAAAATAGAAAAGACCTCCATCAGTACAGCGACAATCGGGATGGTTGGAGATGTGCTGCTGCATAATCCCATCTATACATATCCAAGCTTCGACTTTGCCTTTGAAGCGGTACAAGAGAAAATGACCGGAATCGACTTCCTGCTGGCAAACCAGGAATCCATGCCGGGGGGAACGGAACTTGGACTGTCCACGTATCCGAAATTCAACAGTCCTAAGCATATCATTCCTGATCTGCAAAACGCAGGTGTCGATATGATTACTCTTGCCAATAACCATACGTTCGACAAAGGTGAAATCGGGGTGCGGAAATCTATTGAACACGCGCAAGAGTTCGGGATGCCGTATGTCGGGGCTTATGAATCTTTCAAAGACCGTAAGACTCAGCGAATTGTTGATGTGAATGGCATCAAGATTGGTGTATTGGCATATACGTACGGAACTAATATTGCACTCGACCTGCAGGACAAAGAATACCTGGTCAACTATATCAACCGGGATCGGATAGAAAATGAAATCCAAGAGATGAAGCCGCTGGTGGACGTTACGATTGTGTCGCTGCACTGGGGTCCGGAGTATCATTTAGAAACCTCGGAAGACCAGGCTGACCTCGCGCAATTCGTCTCAGATGCAGGTGCCGATGTCATTTTCGGGCATCACCCGCATGTACTGCAGCGCTATGGTGAAGTCGGCAACACAAAAGTTTTCTTCTCGCTCGGCAACTTCTACTCTGCCCAGCCGTTTGATTACACGAATTTTGGCGGGATTGCCAGATTGTCAGTGACGAAGGAACAAACAGGCGACCTGACGGAAGTGACAATCGATGACCCGCGGTTTTTCCCGACAGGTGTCATCAGGAATCAGCAGAACCGCTTTAAAGTTGTGCCGCTGCATCAGGCGAACGCAACGATTCATTACAGTGAAGAGTGGGTCGAAAGCCACGTTGGCGTGCCAAAATGGTAAACGAAAAAACAGTACAGGAGCTGTCCGTAAAGTCTTTGTGACTTTTCCGGGCAGCTCCTTTGCCGTTATTCAGCGGGTATCAGAACCGAAGCATAACGGCTGCTTGTCTTACTTTCCTGACACGGTCTTCACGTCTTCCACGAGCAATTCATTTTGGCTCTTCGTGATGCCATCGTACTTTTTCACCACTTCTCCTTTTGGACTGACTAAATAAAAGAAGTAACTGTGTAGACTGACCTAGCGATATGAGACACATATAAAACACCATGATTAGGCTGCTTTGACACCATATTTTATCGGTGTCAGGTAGCCTAATTTTTCTTGGATACGTTCTTCATTATAATAATTTAAATAGGCAATTACTCGTTCAACTACAATATTATTGCGTAATGAATTAAATTTAACGTATTGAAATTCTTCAGATTTCAGACTCGAATGAAATGATTCAATCACCGCATTGTCCCAACAGTTTCCTCGACGTGACATGCTGCCGATCAGGTCGTTATCCTTGATATAGGCTTGATACGCGTATGACGTATACACACTCCCTTGATCCGAATGTATAATCACTCCTGTGGGGTGGTTTCTCGCAGCTAGTGCCGCCTTTAATGTGTCAATTACGAGTGGTGTCTGTTGATGGTCGTATAATTTGTAAGCAACAATTTCATTATTGTATAAATCCATAATGGTTGAAAGATATTTTGTCGTACTACCATACTGGATATAGGTGATGTCGGTTACCCACTTCTGATTCGGTTCACTAGCTGTGAAATTACGTTTAAGAAGATCTGGGGCAATTATGATACTTTCCCCTTGAGATTTCCACTTTCGTTTAGGCTTGATACGACACTGTAAGTTATGCTTTTGCATGAGGCGTTGAACCGTATTGCGATTCAATTCTATGTTGTATTCCTGCTTTAGAAATGCTTTGATTTTTCTATGTCCATTCCGATATTTAGTGCGTTTACACAATTCTATAATAGCCTCCTCTTCCACTGAAAGAGACTTATCCGTTTCCTCCAGACGCCACCTATAGTAGGTAGCTCGTGGTACTCCTAATGCGGATAAAATGGCTGTTATTGTATACTTCTTTTTTAGTTTTTCCACAATCTGAAGAACTATTTCTTTCTCAATCTCCTTTCGATCTCCATGTACTTTTTTAGAATCTCATTCTCCATTTTTAAATGAGACATCTGTCGTTCTTTCTTGTCCGCTTCACTCGAAAGTTCTGGCCCATGACCGAAGGTATATTGTTTACCTATCGGTTGATCAAAACGATATATTTCATTTGCACGATACCATCTCATCCAGGTTTCAATCTGGGATTTATTTTTGACTCCGTGCTTCTCCATAATTTCTTTAGTTGTTAATTCCCCACTCAATTTATCTTTGACAACTGCCCATTTTACTTCGCTTGAATATACGTTTTTGCCCACGCAAAAACACCTCCGTTGTAAGTACTTTTTACAAGTGTACCACTTCGAAGGTGTTTTATATTGTCTCAAAAATTTAGGTTAGCCCAATATTTCAAGCGCAGTACTTGCTTTCTTTTAGTATTATCCTTAATCACAAGTCATTGGGGATTCTTCTTATGGGCTTTATTGTCTGTGTTTATGATATTGATGACTGCGTTTACCACTAAGACTGACAAGAACAACGACGGGAAGTAAGAAATGAAAATGCTCTGGGGTAAACCTATATGTGAAGCGTGTACTAATGAAAGTAAAGCGTGTGGAAGAAACGAAGGAACATTCATTTGCGGCGACTGTTCCAATAAAAAAACCGATTAAATAAATAGGTGCGATTACAAAATAATTATTTGTCACCAGCTGGCGGATTGGAGCATATTCTTATGAAAAATTTCATAATCATTTTCAAGGCAGTTGCTTTGGCAATGGGTGTGAGTACACTTGTTTTAAATATATTGGGCGATTTATCTGCAGATCCTGCCATCACCCTACTGTCAATCGGTGTTTCCTGTTTAGCAATTGCACAGCTGCAAGACAAAGAAAAGTAAGCAGCTTTTATGGCACGTGCCATGTCCTGATAAATTGCATAGTCATTTGACACTTGCATAAAAAGGTATATTACATTCATTCGCTTCAAAATTCCCGTTTCCACAACGGCAGGAACCATTTGACGCCGCGACGGTTGACGGGAAGCAGTTTCATGTCAGCAAATAAGTGGCTGATATAACCCGCCGTCCCTGCGGCAATAAGGCCGTCGACGGGCCATTGTGCGTACAGCTGCTTCAAAATATATACATAGAAAACAATGCCTAGGATAGAGTGCGTGTAGGACCGGTGCGGCAGAAATGAAGCAATGATGATATAGCTGCCCGCGAGTAGAACGCCCGGCGACTGATCCAGGACAAGCCCTAGTAGCATGACGAGGATACCGGTAATCGTAAGCATCCTCCGTTGTGTAATCAGGCGCGAAACAATAAGCAGCAGAAGCCCGATGCCGCCGTACAAATATATGTCGCTGCTCAGCCCGTATATAACCGTCTGATAGATAAGTGTCAGCAATATGACCATGCCGGCGGTCTCCATGAGCCATTTGCTGACTTTTTTGCTGAGTGTGATGCTATTGCTGGCGAGCCCGTTCGTGTCGAGGTCCGGAACAACGCCGGATATTCCACCGACAGCCGCGCCGATCAATGCGGTTCTGATATCCGGCTGCACAGCGTACCCCGCGATGGCACCAACGGCTGTGCCGACAAATAGATGTGAAGTCCCTTTCATATGTAAACCTCTCTGGATGTATAAAGTACGGCCGAATCAAGAACATATATTCGTTCCGTCAATTCCAGTATAAACGATTTAGGGATGAAAAGGAAAACATTGCGTGTGCAGTTCCCAAGCCTTCCATTTTAGAGTTGTTCTGCATTCGTTGTAATTGCGGTTGTGCATTAAAAATAAATAATAAAGCCTAATTTCCCTTTTAAAAGCTAGGGAAATTAGGCTTTTGATGTTCCACAATTGTGCCCCATCGGGATTGTGGTTAGAACCCGTTGATCTGCGCTGCAGCCGGACTCGTGTCCTATGGGCGGGCGGTGAACCACACTCCTCGCTTCGCTCGCTAGGTGTTTCACCTATCAAAGCAGAGATGTGCTCCTTCTCGCTGCGCTTCACTCGCAAAAGCCGTTCTTCGTTACGGCTCTCGCTGATCCTCCCAGTCGCCGGCTTCCGCTACGATCAACTAAGCGACTACAAATAAGCTTTTTCAACAATCGTAGCCGTTAGTTAGATAGCGGAATAGTGGTTGGAAACCGTTGATCTGCGTTGCAGCCGGACGCGTTCTGGAGGGCGGGCGGTGAACCACACCCCTCACTTCGCTCGCTGGGTGTTTCACCTGTCCCGCTGATCCTCCCAGAGTCGCCGGCTTCCACTCCGATCAACTAAGTGATTACGAATAAACCATGCTACACAATCGCGCCCGATTATTGAAGATTGTTATCCAACTAAAGTGCCTTTAGTTAAGGGATATGTATTAAGCAAAAAGGATCCATAATAAAACTGTAAATCCTAAAAAGAATATCCCAAATAAAAAGGAAAAAGTTTTAAAGATAATAATTTGATATTTATTTGGTACAAACTTTTCAGAAATTAATAATAGAACACTAAATATCACTTCAATCCAAGTTAAAGTATTAAAAGTAAAGTCATCATCTTCTCGATATTTTTTAAAAGTAACATAAAAAGTATTTCCTGCAATAAATAATAAAAATAATGAGCTCATTATCAACATATATATATTCATTCAAAACCTGTCTTCCGATTTGAGTTTGTATTTTAACTAATTTGCAACTCTTATTAAGTATTTATTTACAATCACAATTACTATTTATGAACACGTGAAAGCGTTCATAAAATGGCCCGATTGTTGAATAAAATATAATTCCAATTATTCCCCCATCTATATCTAGTTTAACATAAAAATTCCAAGACCCTGCAAGAAATTAGTGTTATGAAATACTTTTAGCATTGGTATTAACGACATCATATAAATTAATGCAGCAATTTCAGCTCAATTGTACAACCCGTTAAGGCATTGAGTCACAATTAAAAAGGAGACACCAGTTCTTATGTGAATTGTGTCCCCTTTTAGACTGAAGTTTAACGTTTCTTCCCTGACTGACAACCGAACTCATTTCTATTAAAAATACTTCTTGTAAAAGTCATACCTTAATTTCCCGCTGAGATGAGCATAAATTCTCGTCGTCTCACTCTTTTCATGACCTAAAAGACTTTGAATTATTTCAAGTGGAGCACCGTTGTCGACCATATGTGTAGCATAGCTATGACGTAATTGATGCGGGTGAATGGTCTTTTTAATTCCGGCACGCTTGGAAATTCGTTTGACAACGTATCTTAAAGTATCCACACTCATTCGTCGTATTGGTTTACGTTCTGTGACAAATAAAGATGGTTCTTCATCATCGCGCTCATCTAAATATCTTTTCAACCAAATCGCACAGCGTATATTGAAATATACTTCCCTCTCTTTATCACCTTTCCCATGGACAATTACCGAGTTTCCTGCAAAGTTAATATCGTCACGATTTAATTTCGCGATTTCGCCTATTCGGCAACCTGTTGAATAAAAAAATTCAAGTAGTGCATTCTCCTGTGATGTGTGACAGCCTTCTCTAAGAAGCTCAATTTCATGTTTGGAAAGAAACTTTGGAATCCGCTTTCCTAGTTTAGGCTCTTTTAATTTTGCAGCCGGATTTTTTAAAATAAACCCTTCTTCATGAGTCCATCTAAATAATGACTTAATAAAACGTACACGGTGGCCCAAACTCGATGGTTTTAAATGTACCCCCACTTTACCCAAGTATTGTTTAAGATGATCCGCTGTAATTTCGTCCATGGGGATATTACCTAAATAACGCATTAGAAGATTACATTGAAATCCATACATTTTTAATGTTAGCGGCGAGTAGCCTTCAATTCTTTTATCGAACTGATATTTTTCCCAAGCTTCTGTCAACAACATATTTCCACGCTCCCATACTATGAATCAAGTAAATACTAAGTATCAATTTAATTAACCGATCCATCCCTGCAAGATACTAGTTTTCAAAAACATAATCCACTCAAATATGTTGACAATACTCTCTGGTTTAGCAAAGTGAGTAGGGCTACAATTCACTTCCGAAATTTACCTGGGTCTTCAATTCTTGCAGAAATAACTTCTCCACAATTTAAGCAGAAGGTAAATATTTTATTCGACCCAACTGACATTTTTTTGTCTAGCGGTTTAACTGCCATAAAATCGGTACCCTCTCCAAATTCAGTGCCATTACATTTTGGACATTCATTTTTATTCATTTGCAACATCTCCATATAATTAATTAATTTTTATGAGTCTATCGATATATAAATATAAGAAGGTATTCGTTTGTTGATCTGGCAACTGTGAAACTTAAATCAACATTTTTCCAGATAGAATTGGATTGAAAACACAAGGCAATCATTTTACTCGTTCGGATAAAGATTCTGATATGTCTCGACTGACTGTTTTATTAAATCCTTTAAAACATTCGTATCAATATCTGCTAATTTATTGACATATATACAAGCCTTCCCCTTCGTGTGTTTACCAAAGCTTTCTAATAACTCTTCCCTTTCACATGACAGATAAAGACTAATTTTCGCTTTTCTTGGAGAAAAACCGACTAAAGGTGCATCCCCTTCACGTCCTGATGCATACTTATAATGGTAGCTGCCAAAGCCTATAATACTAGGACCCCACATTTTCCCTTTATAATCCGTCGCCTCTTCAAAAATTTCTAATAACTGATAAGCATCTGCCTTCTTCTTTTCATTTTCCATCATTTCAATAAATTCAATTACACTATTGTCAGTTTCTTTCATCTTACGTTCGGTCATATATGCACGCTCCTATTCTCTAATCAAATTATTGATTACATAATTGGCCGGTTTGACAGTACCTTCCTATTCATCCGGTATATACAACAGGTTAACATAACAATCGTCCCCGGAAGCTCTTAATTCCTCAATTAAAAAAGCTTTTACAAAAGGCAACTCTTCCTCTTTTGATATTCAGATACTTTTTTAAAAAAGTTTTAATTATACCATTTTCAACAAAAATCCCTCTACTATATAAAAGTAAGAGGTTCTCCGTTTATTTTTGTATTTTCTATATGGAGACAAAGGAATTGACACTGCATACAGCTGACGTTTCATCGCTATTTTAAGCCAGACATCGTATAATGGGGAAAGCAGAAGAAGAATTCATTTTTTCTTTAGATAAAAAAAGAGGTGTAATTACTTGGAACCGTTCGAAACAGCATTACCTGAGCAATATGAAACATTAAAAAAGCAGGCCAATTATACATCTAGCTGGCGAAAGCGTTTAGAAGCAGTCAAAATATTATCGGCATATCAACATGACAAAGTCATAGATTTGTTAAAAAATCGTATGCAGCATGATCCTGTCCGACAAGTGCAATTAGCAGCCTATGAAGCACTTGCCGCGTTTGGCGTAGACGTGGAGCAGCCATTGCCTGCACGTTTTGATATTATCAAAAACACTGATAAGATCTTCCTCCGTGTGAAAAAAAGCTTGCCGAAAGACCATACGGTGGCAGACTTTGCGGATAAACTGCAGCGTATGCGTTTAGATGTCTTTGATGCATATGAAGGCGATAAAGGTGCAGAATTTATGAACTGGTTAGAAGAACGTTGGGCAAAGCTGTAATCATAAAGGTGCCAGGTCCCGATACAATTCAAAATAGTGTCGGGACCTGGCACCTTTTTCAATTCCGCAGCTGTCTTCTATTATTCCTTGTTGCCAAATCCGCCAGCCTGACCGGTATGGGCAATCGGCTTTCACTATTTATTAATTCCTTAGTAATAGCTGTTGCAGTTGGTAAGTCTATATAGTTTCCACACGAAACAAATATAGGTTTTACGTCTTGATGCGTTCGTAAAACCCTGCCATAGACCTCTTTATTTATAATTATATCTGCATAAGAGCCCGCCCTATTTTTAGGCATTTCAAACTCGGCGTCAGCTATTTTCAAGTAACTTTTAGCGATGCCGATAGTTGGTTTATTCAGAAAGAACGAAGCATGTGTTGCGATGCCCATATGCCTCGGATGCAAAAAGCCATTGCCGTCAAACATAAAAAGATCTGGCGCGTGTGTAAGCTTTTGGGCCGCTTCAATAACCAAGGGAAGCTCCCGAAATGCCAAATATCCTGGTATATAGGGGACTGTGACAACTTGCGTGCTATTTACTTCTTCAATAACCGTCTTTGCAGCATAGTCAATGACGATTATGCTGCAAACACCCCATTCAATTCCTTCATCCTCCCAGTAAGCTACATCCACACCCGCAATTAATTGGATATCAGCAGCAGTCATTATGTTTACCATACTCACCTGATCTTTTAAACAAGTTTGAATTGCATTCCATTGCTTATTGTCGGCTGATAGCGGATGGATATCTTGTATGTGAATTTTTATTCCTCCTAGTTAAGTGCCAGGTCCCGACACAATTCAAAATAGTGTCGGGACCTGGCACCTTTATGTAATAAAGTTCAACTACCGGGATAATGGCTACACCCCATTGATCTGCGCTGCAGCCGGACGCGTTTCTGGAGGGCGAGCGGTGAACCTACCAGAGTGGCCGGCTTCCGCTCCGATCAACTGAGCGACTGCTTCAAACATTATACCGCAATCGCGCCCTATTATTTAATTAAATTGAAAGGTTCATAAGAGTTCGTCAACAGCATTTATTCGAAAACAGCTACAAATCTAACTATTATTTTCACTTTTTGCCCTATTGTTTTTCATTCTTTTATAGAAAACGTAAATTGCATTGCCAACGACTATTAATAAAGCTCCAGTCAAAAAACCATATATAGGAGTGTTTTACGAAATCAGTCAAAAGAAATCCACGTCAGCTACCGGCTTTCGTGGATTCCGGCTTATTGAGCGACATAAAGATCTTAATTGTATTACATCAGCTTTAACACAATCTCATTTGATTCTTGAGTTACCATGATCTCTTGCTGCTCAGTGTTTCCATCTTTGTATTCTACTTGTACCGTAATGATGATCCCTTCACTTACTGCTTCATTGCCGTCGTGAGGGAGTGCCAGTGTATAATTATGTTGATCCTGATCTTCATAGCGCACTTGATAACTGTTCCCTACATCCTTTATCCCTTCATACACATCAGAGTCGAGTTCTCTCCCAATGAAATTAATGTTTTCTGCCAGCAGCCATTCTTTATCAATAAACTTTTCGTATGATAATGTCACATCCTCAATAAACATACCATCGTTTAGCTTGTACGTGATCGACTCAATCTGTTCCCCGGTTACCCCGAGTCTGACATCCGTGAAAATATAATTAGGGCCGCTTCCACTTATCGCAATTAATCCTTCCCGGAAATCCGTCCCTGTTTCGACTATAGCTTTTTCTGTTGTGACGTCCGTATGGATCTCTTGCCCTTCATCACCCATTGCATAGGCGGTGATCGCAAAGTCCGCGGCATCACCTGTCTTATTCAGGTTCGGCATCACGAGCATCATGGTCAGCAGCACACCAAATGCACATGCGGCCGAAACCCATTTCATGCGATTTGGCTGAACCTGCATTTTCTTCCGGATATTTTTCTTCATTCGGTCCTCCATCGCTTTCGGCATCTCGATTGAACGGACAGCATCTTTGAGCTTTTCAAATTCCATATGGATTCTCCTTTCGATATTTTTCCCGGAGAAGCTCTCTTCCCCGTTGCAAGCGCTTCTTTACAGCTGACGATGTAATGACAAGGATGTCCGCTATTTCATCAACTTTATAGCCCTCCACATAATGCAGCAGCATGGCTGTTTTATGTTTGACAGGCAATCTCATGAGCTGTTCGAGCAAGTCGTGGTATGAATCATCCTTCGCATAAATCTGCAGATCATGTATATCTGCATGTCTGCGGATGAAATGATACCTTCTCATATTTTTGCAGCGGTTCGTTGCCGTCGTGATGAACCACGCTTTCTCATGTTCCGGATCGTTGAAAACCGGTGATTTCGTCAGATACGCAATAAAAGTGTCCTGTACAGCATCCTCTGCGTCTTTCTCATTACATAGAATAACGAGACAAATCCTGAACAGCATATGGCCATATGTATCGATGATCCGCTCTGCCTCTGTATTCAAGCTGAATTTCCGCAACAGCTTTCAACTCCTTTCACTACTAACACACTTGAAGATCCGAAATGGTGACATATCGTTACAAATAATTTTTCACTGTGAGATGCAATCAAATAAAATAAACTCCGCAGCAGCAAAAATCGCCGTTGCGGGGCCGTCTTTATTTCATGGAACCTGAAGCCTCTTCAAGTCTGCTGATCGGATCAGATTGCAGAAATAAATACTGGAAACTTTTTTACTGTAGTTTCTATTTCTGTTTTAAGACGAGATTTATTAAAAACGTTATGATAACAGAACTTTGCATAGCTAAAACACTACTGCCAACAAAAATCTAATCACCATTTCCAATACGCAATACTTCTCCAAAACATAAAACTAATAAATGCCAAAATCATTAATCCAATAAAGATTAGAACATATTCCAATTGAATCCTCTTCGTACTATCAAGTGGCCAGTTTGAAGCACAAATCTTGTACCGTTAAAGCATCCGTTTATACAATCGGCCTTTGTTTTTATAATAATTCTGTAAGAGTTGAGACTACGAAGTAAGTTAGGAGTCCCGCAACAAAATAAAGAATGTTTTTCCTTATAGTTTATTAAGATTCTCCTTTCTTAGGAATAAGCCCATATTGCGGTATTGGTGCGATTACTTGTGAAGCAGACGCCCCCGTTTACGGAAGAAATTCTTTCGACGTGATGTAAAGATTATGTAAATGTTAGTTTTGGCATTGTAAATAAGCAGAACGTATAATATAGTCTCAATATCGAAAAGCAATATTGAGGTGCAATATCAATGTTTGGGGGTGATAGTTTGGAAGATAAAGTATTACGAAAATTGTTTCTTGGTTTTATTCACATACACATATTACATCACGCAAAAGAGCATCCCATTTTCGGAGTATGGATGTTAGAAGAACTCAGGGAACACGGTTATAGTATCGGTTCTGGAACTCTCTATCCTATTCTACATTCAATGGAATCTGATGGACTTCTAATAAGAGAAGATAAGAACGTGAACGGGAAAATCAGAAAATATTACACGACAACTGAAAAAGGAGATCTAGTCTTTATTGAAGCCAGAAAAAAGGCTTATGAACTCTTCAAAGAAATCAAAGATTAACAAAAGGAGCTTACAATGAATCATTCTAAACAAACTAGTAGAATTAAATCATTTTTGGAGATACTTTTAATTTCAACACGGCTTGGGCTTACCTCTTTTGGTGGACCAACAGCTCATTTAGGTTATTTTCATGAAGAATATGTCCGAAGAAGAAAGTGGATGGATGAAAAGAGTTATGCAGATTTAGTTGCTTTATCACAGTTCTTACCGGGTCCGGCCAGTAGCCAAGTGGGTATTGGCATTGGTGTTATGCGGGCAGGTGTATTAGGTGGAATTACATCCTTTATTGGTTTTACATTACCTTCAGTAATTGCACTTATCCTTTTTGCTTTACTGCTCACTGGAACTGATATCGGAAATGCTGGGTGGTTACATGGATTAAAGATTGTGGCAGTTGCAGTAGTTGCACACGCCATTATCGGAATGGCCAAAAACTTGACGCCTGATTTAAAAAGAAAAGCCTTCGCCCTATTTGCACTTATAGGGACTCTTCTTTGGCAATCAGCTTTTACTCAAGTTGGCGTCATTTTAATTGCAGCATTCTTTGGGTTCCTTTTATTTAAAAAACATGATGTAGTTGAAGAAACAAAATCAAGTTTTCCTATTACCAAAAGAGTCTCTGTGATCTGTCTCACGCTATTTTTCGCTTTGTTGTTTCTATTCCCCGTTTTAAGAGAAGTAACTGGATCTTATTGGGTAGCAATGTTCGATAGTTTTTATCGTTCCGGTTCTTTAGTCTTCGGTGGTGGTCATGTCGTTTTGCCTTTATTAGAACAGGAACTTGTACCAATGGGTTGGATAAGCGAAGAGGCTTTCTTAGCAGGTTATGGTGCGACCCAGGCAGTACCAGGACCGTTATTTACATTTGCGGCCTATCTAGGAACTGTTATGAAAGGTTGGCAGGGCGGTTTAGTCGCAACGTTAGCAGTTTTCTTACCTGCCTTCCTTCTTATTCTTGGCGCATTGCCATTTTGGGATAGTTTGCGTAAAAACCCTAAAATTAAAGGTGCAATAATGGGTGTAAATGCAGCAGTAATTGGAATTTTAATCTCCGCTTTTTATTTTCCGATTTGGACAAGCTCTATTTTAGCACCTGTTGATTTTGCTTTAGCTGCAATTTTATTTAGTATGCTTGCCTACTGGAAGCTTCCCCCTTGGGTTATTGTTGTTTCTGGAGCTATAGGTGGATCTCTCATGACCTTAATTTAAATGGTCATATCTATATACTAAAAGACTAACGAGTTGTTAGTCTTTTTTTATTTACCAAAACTCAAGAATTTGGCCCTTTAGCGGAATTATCCTTTTTCCTGAATTGCACACATTTGCAGTACAGGTTGTCCTATCGCAAATATGCCGATTAAGGAACAGAAGTTATCTCAAAACTTCACACTAGTATTCGCGTAGAATTTTAATTAATTCGATGTTATTTTTTTAATGAGCTTGCAGAATATATAAATTACGAAACGTTTCGGATCGAATGTTAGTGAGAAATTCTTTGGTTTAGCAGTTGTAAAATAAACTATATTGATCTCTATAAATAAAATGAGTGCGACGTTTTCCATCATCATACACGGCTTATTTCTGCCTTTTGAAAATGGATGCAACCTTTTCTGCAATGTGTAATTTTCTTTTAAAAATGAAATGACTGATTAAAATATGTAATGTAAGAATAATTGCTGATCAATCTGCTAATACACACAAATAAAAATAGTGAAGTATGCAAAATACTGCTTGAAATAAATGCAAATCACCGGTCAAAGTAACACCTAAACCGCACACATCAAAAAAACGACTGGAATCTCCCCAGTCGTTTCACATTCATTCAGAAGAAATATAAACCGATACTTATAATAACTCCGCTTACTAAGAGAATGAAAATACAGTAGCCCATAATATCCTTTGCGCGCAGTCCTGCGATGGCGAGTGCCGGCAATGCCCAGAACGGCTGAATCATATTTGTCCATGCATCGCCCCATGCAATCGCCATAGCTGTTTTAGAATAGCTGACGCCTAGAGTTTGCGCGGCATCCAGCATAATTGGAGCCTGCACTGCCCACTGGCCGCCGCCGGATGGCACGAAAAAGTTAACAAGTCCCGCCGCATAGAAAGTGAACAGCGGGAAAGTAGTGTCACTCGAAATAGAAACAAACCATTCGGACATGACACCAGCTAACCCTGAAGCAACCATCATCCCCATAATTCCCGCATAGAACGGAAATTGGATGATGATACCGCCGGCTGTTTTCACTGCGGTTGTAACAGCTGCGAGGAAACGTTTTGGCGTTCCGTGGAAAATAACACCAAGAATTAGGAAAATAAAGTTTACGATGTTTAAGTTTAAATCGAACCCTTTTGTTATGAAATGCTGAATGAGATAAATAAGACCGATTGCGCCGATCAGCATGGAAATAATCAAACTGTTTTCAAGTCTGCTGGCCGGGGTATTATCTGTACTTGCTTCCATTTCGATATGATCCTCCAACAGCTTAGGATCGACAGTAACGGTATCTTCTGGCTTCGGCATCATAAACCGGTTCAAAATGGGAATAAGAATGAGCAGCGTAATGACGATAATTACGTTATACGTGGAGAAGATGGTTTCAGAAGTTGAAACGACACCCATTATGTCAGCGAATGGATGATCTGCGGTGGCTATCGATAGCGGGATGGATCCCCCCAGGCCGCCATGCCAAATAATCATACCTGAATACGCACTTGCAATTAACAGACGGTAGTCGACATTTGTTACTTTTTTGGCAATTTCTTTCGCGAATAGAGCCCCAATGACCAGGCCGAAGCCCCAGTTAATCCAACAAGCAATCAGCGCGACAACTGAAACGAGGATGATTGCCGAGCCAGGTGATTTCGCCAAGCCCGCAAGTGTACTTAGCAGTTTCTTAAATACTGGACTGATAGCCAGCACATACCCCGCGACCAGTACGATAACCATTTGCATTGTAAACGCTAAAAGCCCCCAGAAACCGTCTCCCCAATGAACGATCATGTCAAGCGGCCCCGAATCGGTGAATCCAAGCCCGAGCAAGAATACAGCCAACGTCAAAATGGCTACGAAAATATACGGGTCCGGTAAGTAGCGTTCCATCAATGCATTGGACCACCTAATTAAAAGTTTCATAATTACCCCCCTCTATAATTTTTGTATGTCTTATAGAATATTCCGCTGAATCGGCCTATATGCGTCAGAGTTGTGAATCTGTCTGTATTTGGATTATCGGGGCGCGGCGGGACGCTTACATAGCGCGAATACAACACAGGCTGGCGCGGCGGACTCGGTTTTTAGCGCGATCCTCTACCTCAATTCATCCACAGTCTCTTTGAAAGTAGTTAGACACTAAACTAGCTAGTTGATTTTGCTTGAAAAGGGGCGTATGTTATTTTATAGAAAACTTTGTGAGAGTGTTCTTCCCATTCAGTTCACCCTACTTACTATGTATAAATTTCTATGTAACCTACTAAATGCGTGTATAAAAAGGAGTGTTTTTCATGGCGGGAATTATGGAAGGAAAAGCAGGTTTGGTCACAGGATCAGGTTCAGGGATTGGCAGAGCAGCCGCTGTTGCATTGGCGAAGGCAGGCGCAAAGGTTATGATATCGGACGTCAGTGAAGAGGCAGGACAAGAAACGGTTGAAATGATCAAGAATCTAGGCGGGGAAGCAGCCTTTTTCAAATGTGATGTCAGTGATGAGGAGCAAGTAATCGGACTTGTAAATAAAACCGTTGAAACATTCGGCAAGCTGGACTTTGCGCATAACAATGCAGGCATTAACAAGGGATTAAAGCCCATTGGAGAAATGGATTCCAAGGATTGGGATATTACACTACAAGTAAATCTCTATGGCACGTTTTACTGCATCAAGCATGAGATCAATGCGATGCTGAAAACGGGCGGCGGTGCCATTGTTAATACGGCGTCAGGTGCTGGTATTGAAGGTTCACCAAACATGGCTCCTTACACTGCCTCTAAGCACGCCATTGCCGGTCTGACTAAATCAGTTGCCTTGGAGTACGGTCAGCAAGGCATTACGATCAATTCCATTGCGCCGGGTGCAACGATTACGCCTGCAATTGAACATTGGGCAAAAACTTCTCCCGAACAATATGAAGCTGTGCTTTCATCGCTTCCAGCCGGTAAAATGTCTACCGCAGAAGATCAAGCAAATGCGGTTGTGTTTCTATGTTCGGACCTTGCAAAATCAATCAGCGGCGTGACGCTTGCTGTGGACGGCGGCTATACTGCGGGTAAAATGCAGTCTTAACGTGTGAGAAAATAAGTATGAGAAAATAAATTGCATACAAAAAAAGAGATCAGAAATAAAACCTGATCTCTCACTGCTAGTGCTATTCGCGGGCTGGATTCCCTCTTTCAACAGCACTTCAGAATATTAATTGAGTATGTTGTGCACAAAGCTCCAGGAATCTGCATCGGTCAGCTCATCCAGCTGCACTTCAAGATTCCCGCCTAAATAAACAGTCTCCCCCTGGATAGCTACAACCATCGCCTGCAGAATCGGGCCATTGTTATTGCGCTGGTACACATCGCCTATTTTAGGTACATACGTTTTTGGTGTATGGATTTCATGCAAGACTTGTTTTTGTTCATGTATATAATCTGCATCCTGATTTTCCACGTCGATGATGTTTGCGCCTTCTTCCAGCCCAGGGATCATCGTCCAATACTCGTTATGCTTGATCCCGTTGGACTGATTACTGATGACGCCATATGGTTCAATTGAAGAGACGATTTCCATCGCATGAAGGTGATGGTGATCCAGAGAATCTGGCTGAGGATTGATAATTAAAATATAATCTCCGACCTTTGCCTTGACGTCCTTGTGCAATGTGTATCGTTTATGATTGACTATAAAACTGTCCATATGCTTTGGTTTATACAGCGTAATTTCTTTAGCTGTTGCCAGCTGCTGTTCATAATCTTCGAGCCGAACGAGGTGAATCGACTGCTTAAAAAATGCTTTGACAGAATAGACTTTATGCAGCTTGTTTTTATAGTAAACAAATTGCCCTTTTCTAACATTTAATAAATTCAATGTGTCTCCCACCTTGTTAAAAATTTTATTTAGGCTGCCGCCTTTTCATGCAATCCCATTTCACGCTGTCCTCAATCATCAAATGAGGACGTATATCAGAATACAGCCTCAAAAAAGCACCTATTGCTTGAAACCTTCATGAACATGTAAACATTCATGTTGTTTCTTACATAGGTACTCTACATTGCCATCTTTAAACACGTAATTGCCAAAAATCAGCTGCGTACGGAATACCAGTACAATTCAGAACTGTTTCTGTATTATACGGAAAACTGAACGCATTTAATCAACTGCTTGGCTTTTCTTTTTTTCCAAATACGCCGTACGGATTTTATCAAGTTGCTGCTTTTTATCAAATTGGGCTGGCTTGTTTTTTTCATGATACTTTGCCACAGCCGCCTTACCTTTGCTGTCTAATTGATACTTCCCCATTTTCCTCACCCGCTATTCTTGTTGTCTTTGAAAGCTATCTATTCAACACAGTAGCTGTATCTGATGTTGATGTTAATGAAATAGACCCTCTTACTACATTATTATACCCCTAAACCTTTCATATATCAGTAAAACTGTTTAGTGAATATTTGTCATGGAAACCAGCTGTATACGCTGGGTAAAAGAACAGTAACCACTTGGGAACGTTGAGTTACTGCGTCAGGTCATCAGCCATGCAGTACTGTGTTTTGATTACACTCTCACCACCGGCTCCATCACCGTCAGCGTTCGATTCACCGTATCCATTTGAACATTGGCTCCAATAGGAATTGCCGCTTTATAATAGCTATGTGCAGTCGCCAGGTTGGTCAATAAAGGTTTTCCGAACGGAACTAGAAATTCATTGATCAAATCCGCGTAGCTTTTCCCGTAGGCTGGGTCACAGTTCGTGCATTGTCCCATAATAATTCCTGCGCAGTCGTCAAATTTCCCTGCCATCGCTAAATGGTTTAAGTAGCGATACACCGTATTGACCGGTTCATGTGTTTCTTCCAAAAGAAGAATTCTGCCTTCAGTATTGATTTCATAGGACGTGCCTAAAGTGCCTAGAAACGACGTGAGATTACCGCCTACAATTTGTCCTGTGGCATTTCCGGGAACCGTTCCAATTAGCGGAACGCCAGGCGGGTTGACAATTTGCCAGGGCGCGGTGATTTGTGACGCCGCCGAAAAGAATTGATTAAAATTATATTGTGGAGTTCCCGGATTAAAATCTAACAATAACAAGCTTTGTAAACCGATGAGATCTGCATACTCAAATAACGCATTTAATAAAATCGTGATATCGCTGTATCCTGAAATGATTTTAGGGTTTTGTTTAATCACGTTAAAATCAAGGAATGGCAAAATACTTGCCACACCGACTCCGCCGCGGGCAGGTAAAATCCACTTTACATCCGGATTGTTAAACATCTTCATTAAATCCGAAGCCCTTTGCCGGGGAGTCGCTGCCAGAAAGCCATTAGCAGAATACACATGATCCCCCACAATGACTTTATACCCCATCGTTTGCAGCATCCGAATCCCTTCCGTAATACGATTAGCCGCCATTGGACTTCCAAGCGTCACAATCCCTATCGTGTCGCCCTTTTGTAATCGCTGCGGTTTTGTCGCCATGAATCAGCAGCTCCTCTCCCCGTGTGAATCACACAAACATATTCTTATGTAATAGCATATGTGTGCAAATCTATTTTGGGCACTCACAAAAAAGATTCGCACACCACGTAAGTTCACTAAAGATGCAGAAGAATTTTTTCACTTGTTCAGTGAACGCGAAAAAATTCCGCCAGTTTGCATAAACCAGCGGAGTCTTTTTATTACAGCATATGGGTCACGAGTATAAGTACAATTAATTACCCGCGATGTTTAGGCACCATGTGAAGTTATCCCAGGCGGAATACCAGCCGGTGAAAAGCTCGTGCGAATCATCCCAGCGAACCTCAAATTTCTTATGACCGTCTACTTCTACCAAATACAGCGCCAGCGTAGCGTCTTCCTTGGCTGTCGCCAGCTTCATACCGTTTTGAAGTTCTTCTTCAGTAAACGGCACATCTGAAACCGAACGCAGCTGTGCTTGTTCAAATACTTGCTTGTTACTGATTCTATAATTCATAAAGACCCTCCACTAAAACATGTATTCTATCTATTCAAACGTACTCCTTCAGTAATTTCAAAAGGTACAGAACTACATTTTATACGTAATTACTCGTGAAATCAAAGGAGAAGTGTATGGCGTGCAGGATTTGATCGTCGCCGATGATTCTATTGCCCCTTTTGTGTCGGATGGCAATACTTCCGCACCCGCGTTTTTCATAGGCGCGAACATTGCTGACTATCTGATAGAACAGGAAAAGCTGCGTCCCGAATAATTTGGAAAATATATCTTACTGCATGGTGCCGGATCCCAAAAAGTTTTGGGGTCCGGCTCCTTAGTTGAAAAATCACAATGTAAAAAAGTGTATATGTATGGAAAAATTGAATTCATCGGGTTTATGTTTATATGATATGATTTATGCAGGAAGAGAAAGTCAAAGCAGAGGGATAGGACTATGTTTATACTATTATTTCTCACTGTGTTTGTTCTGGCGATGACCGTTAAAAAGCTTGGACATAAGCCAGTGATTTCCACAGTTGCAGGTGCTCCCCTTATGTCGATGGGCATTGCATGGAAAAGCGTCGGTTCCGTCTATTTTCCGGCTGCAAACAGCGCCGTATTTTATGTGATTATTCTTGGCGCATTTTGGATACTGATTCATTACCTCTTCGATGTGTTTCAGAAAGATTTTTATTTGCTTCATGTGGAAGATCCTATATCGAGTTTTTCGATTGGCACGTGGATTGCATCCGTGTCGATTATACTTATTTTGCTGTCAGATAAAAACACATTCGGTTCAATGGAAATTCTATTTTATATAAATTTTACGTTTTGGTTACTCTATATTGGACTTGTCATCAGAAATTATATGTTCATTTTTACAAATCTAAAAAAGTATATACAGCAAATTCATGGCGGATTGCTGCTGACATGCGTCTCCACACAATCCATTGTCATTTCGGGCTATCATGTGTTTGACCGTGCGGATTGGACAGGACCGGCCGGCAGTCTGCTCATCATTGGCTCACTGTTTTATATACTGAACTTTTTGCTGATTGTGTACCGTTATGCAAGTGCTTCGGATAAAGACTTGACGGTCAACTGGATTAATACGAATTGTATTTTACACGGTGCAATATCCATTACAGGCGTGGCACTTACACTAGCTTATCCTGCGGCACCCTCTCTAATTTACATCGTGTGGATTCTTTCATTCATTTTCTTCCTGGTCATCGAAATAATTGAAATTATATGGGCTTTTCAGCGGATTCGGAAACTCGGCTGGCGTCAAGGCATCTTTGTCTATTCACCAACCCAATGGGCTCGGGTGTTTACATTCGGCATGTTTCTTTTCTTTACCGAACAAATTCCCGCCGGCCAGCATCAATGGATCGATCTGTTGGCACAGCCGCTGCAATTTTTCTTGCCGGCAGTGATTGTACTGCTAATTATCGCTGAAGTTACTTTGATGGGCTTGCAGATATACCGTAAACTGCGGACGGACAGTACGGAAGCGTTTGTTTAAACTGCTTGACAGCCGATTAATAAAAAGATGCCAGGCACTAAATTGCGGATGGAGTGCCTGGCATCTTCAGTTATTCTTATAACACCCCTTTTTCTTACTCTATGACTTGCACTTCATACTTCTGCCAGCCCCCCGTGAAGCTAAGCACTCCTTACTGGATTAGCTTCGTCATACAGTATTCATTCACGTATCATTCATACTTTTCTCCTCATAACTGAGGGTCCGTTTCCAGGTAAACTCCATCGAATTCTTGCTTTAACAATTGATGACTTGACCAATAAACTGGACATTACTTTCAATTCTTCTTGAACAAATTTTACTAATATGTTAAAGTAATAAACCATACGGCTTTCTTAATTTGTTAAAGGGCGACGTCCGTTCTAAATATACGCATTCCAAAGTCGTTTAGAAAACAGGATTTACTTTTAATTATATACAGGAGCATTCCTGTTAGAAGTTTTTTCGGGGACTTGAACACAAAAAGCCCTCTTGGTATGATGCGGGGTGTCAAATCTGCACGAATTGACCCCTAATTTAATACCAAGGAGGACTCATCATGAATTTTACGCAAAACGCTAAAATTAATCAAGTCACCGATAAAACGCTAGTCATTGGGATGGATATCGCCAAACGCACACATTATGCGTGCATGGTCGATGAACGTGGCCTGCTCCTTAAGAAATCGTTTCCTGTCTACCAATCGAGACAAGGATTCGAATACTTCTATGAATGCATTCTCGACGCCAAGAGACAATTTGGCAAAACCGATGTCATTATCGGCATCGAGCCGACCGGCCACTACTGGCTCAACCTAGCTTACTTTCTCGACGATCGGGGCATCCCCCTCGTCGTGTGTAATCCAATGCATGTAAAGAAATCCAAGGAGCTTGACGACAACCTCCAGACGAAGAACGACGCTAAAGATGCCCTCGTCATCGCCCGATTAGTGAAAGACGGTCGATACAGTTATCCGCGTATCTTGAAAGAGACGGAGGCTGAGCTGCGTGTCGGTGCGACACTTAGAGGTAATCTCACCGAAGAAATGAACACTGTGAAAAACAAGATAATTCGCTGGACGGATCGCTATTTTCCAGAGTTTCAACAAGTGTTTCCTAACTTCGGTAAAATGGCACTCGCCGTACTGGAATGTACACCATTCCCAGTCGACGTAGCGGGTAAAGAGCCAATTGAACTGGTTGAGATCTATCGGCAGGTCGAGGGACTGAAGTCCCCTCAGATACCGAAAGCTAGGAAACTCATTGATTCAGCGCTTATTTCCATTGGCGTAACAGAAGGACATACGATGGCCCGTATTGAGATCACCACACTTGTCCAACGTTATCGCCAACTTGAAAAAGAGCTAAAGTCCCTTCAAGAAAGACTGACTGAACTCATTCAGATGACGGTTGAGTATGAGTATCTCCAAACAGTTCCCGGTCTTGGGGACGTAACCATTATCGATCTACTATCCGAAGTCGGCAGTTTCGCCCATTATGACCATCCACGCCAACTACTCAAACTCGCGGGATTGACACTCAGGGAGAATTCTTCAGGACAACACAAAGGACAGAAACGCATATCAAAAAGAGGAAGAAGCCAGCTACGTGCGCTGCTCTTCCGAGTCATGATGCCGATGATCCGGCATAACAAGGCATTTAGACAACTGCACGAGTATTACACAACAAGGCAAGTGAACCCATTACGGAAAAAACAGTCCATTGTAGTTCTCTGTGGAAAACTACTGAAAGTACTGCACGCAATCTGTACGAAGCATATGGCATTTGATGCCAAGCAAATGATGAGGGACATTCCCAAGCTCGAAAGAGCTGCCTAAGCATTATATTTTGAGTGAATGACTAGAAAATTGGATGACACGGAGAAGCCGGCATTATATTTTTCCATCAGACCAGTGAGTCCCTATAGGAGCTTCGCCAGCCTCCGCCTTATGACTAGACCGAACGAAGGAATGTAGGTGCTTAAGACGCCAAGAGACATGGGAGGGTACGTCATCATAAGCAATGCGGAGATCCATAGTGCATCGTATATGGAATTATTACCGCAACCAATATTATCCAGCGGTAACCGCGTAGCGTACCCAAGGTGGATTGAATATTCAAAGATCAAACTAGAAAGTTACACAGTGTGTTGAAAAAAATATTTTTTGACACCCTTACAACGGGTTGAACCGTTGATACATCAACATTTATAGAGGGAGGTACTTATGCTGAAGTTTGAAAATGTATCAAAAGTGTACGATGGCGGATTTCAAGCTGTGAAATCTGTCAACTTCGAGATTGCTGAAGGTGAATTGCTTGTTCTGATAGGACCTAGTGGTTCAGGCAAGTCTACAACCATGAAAATGATTAACCGGATTATTCCACACACAAGTGGAAAAATTTCTATCAACGGCAAAGATATCAAATCTTACAACGCCGCTGATCTCCGCAGAAATATCGGTTATGTCATTCAGCAAATCGGGCTTTTCCCTCATTATACGATCGAAAAAAATATTTCCATTGTACCCCAGCTTAAAAATTGGGATGAAAAAGAAATTAAAACACGTGTACGGGAACTGCTTGAATTAGTCGGACTGGATCCCGAAATTTATGCTGCACGTTATCCGAAAGAATTATCAGGCGGACAGCAACAACGTGTCGGAATTGCGAGAGCGCTTGCAGCGAATCCAGAAGTTATTTTAATGGATGAACCTTTCAGTGCGCTTGACCCAATTACACGTGAGCAATTGCAAGAAGAATTAATTAAGCTGCACAAAAAGTTAAAGAAGACCATTGTCTTTGTTACACACGACATGGACGAAGCTTTAAAGATGGGCGACCGTATTGCTATTATGAAAGACGGCAATTTACTTCAGTTAGACACTCCAGAGAAACTGCTGCATGAACCCGCTCATGGCTTTGTAGAAGAGTTTATGGGTAAGCATCGAATTATCCAAAACCCTGAACTTATGCCTGTTACTGAAATAATGGCAGAGAAAGTAGTCACCACCCGTCCTGCCACTTCTCCAGAACGAGCCCTTTCGCTTATACGTCAACGAAAAATTACGGATCTTCTCGTCGTAGACGATCAAAGAAAGCTGCTTGGCATTGTTTCTGCTTACGATTTAATCAAAAATTTAGAGGGCATCAAAACCATTGATGAAGTGATGAAGCCAGCTGTACCTTTCTTAGTGCATACAGCGACAGCGAAAGATGCCATTATCATGATGGACACTTCACCGTTTGGCATGATCCCCATTGTCGATGAACATCATATACTGACAGGACTTGTCAACCGCGGCTCCTTACTTTCTGCGATGTCTAGTCAATGGACAGATAAGGGGGCTGATCTCCATGAATAATTTAAATATATGGCAACAACTCGTAGAACAAACAAAATTACGATGGCCGGAAGTTCTCCAAGCGACATCTATCCATATTCAACTCGTCTTCTTCTCGATGATCCTCGCAGTGCTCATTGCGGTAACGCTCGGAATTCTCATTACACGCGTACCTAGACTTAAAACCGGAGTTCTTGGTGCGGCAGGCATTATGCAAACGATCCCTAGTTTAGCTGTGCTTGGTTTTATGATTCCAATTTTCGGAATCGGCGTAAAAACAGCAATTGCTGCGTTATTTCTTTACTCGTTATTGCCAATTATGCGAAATACCTATACAGGGATTAAAGACGTTGACCCTGCCACAATCGAGGCTGCGAGAGGTATGGGTATGACAAACATGCAAATTTTGTTTAAAGTAGAATTGCCTCTTGCAATTCCTGTTATTATGGCCGGAATTCGAACAGCTGCGGTTATTAACGTGGGTAATGCGACACTGGCGGCATTCATCGGAGCTGGCGGACTCGGTGACTTCATTTTCCTTGGAATTACACGTGGAATAGACGGATTGATATTACTTGGTGCAATTCCAGCTGCGATTCTTGCGATTGCCCTAGAAACGTTCTTTAGCGCAGTCGAACGCTGGACCACGCCGGAAGGATTGAAATGATGCTGAAAAATAAACGTATACTATTGCTCGTCACTATCTTACTTGCCAGCATGCTTTCAGGCTGTATTTTCAATGAAAAAGATTCACTTAGACTCGGTTCCCGAAATAATACGGAAAGTATTATTTTGTCTAATATCATGGGACAATTAATTGAGGATCGGTTAGGTGTAGATATTATTTACAAAGAAAACCTTGGCGGCTCGTCTGTCGTCTGGAACGCTATGACCAATGGCCATATTGATGTCATCCCCGACTATACAGGAACCATCGTGGTGACGTATTACCAGGAAGAGCCTGGAACGGCCGAAGAGACATTAGCTGCGACCAAACGACTTGTCGCGGATGACCATATCACCGCACTCGGTACGTTCGGATTCAATAATACGTATACACTGGCACTTGATGAGGAGAAAGCTGAAGAGCTGGGTCTTGTGACATTTAGTGATTTTGCGAAAGTTTCCAAAGACTTTACATTAGGCGCCGTGTTCGAGTTTATTGACCGGCCAGATGGGTTACCTGGTTTCGAGAAGGAATATGACATCGAGTTTAAAGATGTCAAAGGAATGGATCACGGCATGATGTATCGTGCGATTGGTGCAAACGAAGTAAATGTCATCAACTCCTACACGACAGATGGACAGCTGGCGATTGCGAATCTGCGTGTGTTAGAAGATGATAAATCGTACTTCCCTCCCTACCATGCACTGCCGTTAGTACGGGATGAAACGCTTGAAGAATACCCGGAACTCGAAGAAATACTCGGTCTTCTAGAAGGTAAAATCGATGAAAAAACGATGCAAATCATGAACGGAAAAGTCGATAATGACGGCATCATGGTCGAACTAGTCGCCAAGGAATTCTTGGTGGATCACGGGTTCATTGAAGAAAAGTGAATGGAAACAGCGCATCCTCTTATGCAGATGAGGATGCGCTGTTTTTTTTGGTGCCAGGTACACACACAACTTCAGTTCAATTCAGAATAGTTTCCAAATTGTGTCGGGACCTGGTACCGTATCCAATTTTACTCGCCATTCTTCATTCGGGCTTCATTCAATTGCTGCTTGATCACATCCAAGTGTCCCTTATCTTGCTCAATCGTATCTAATTCTTCGTTGTATTGCTTTGCATTCACAAACGCGTTCTCGGCACGCTCGATTGCATTAAATGCATGCTCGATGGCCATTTCCTCCGGATGAGACATCGCTTGTTTCACTGCACGATCTGCTTTCTCTACTGAATTGCCAAAGAACGTACCCGGATGTTGCTTTTTCCAGCTCTGACCAAATTCTTTTCCCATACACTTCGCCTCCCACATGTGAAATAACTGATAATAAACGTAGTATCGCAATTTACAGCGGAAGTATGCGCTGGAAAATTTACAGGAGAACAATGGCTGTTTTGTGCGGGGAGCTCATATCTAAGCATACTTATTCAAGTGCAGGAAACACTACTGACTAGAGAGGAGCGATATAAACTGAAACGGATCTGGCTTATTTCTTTCATCGCCTGTATAGGAATACTTTACCTGGTTTTGTTCATCAATCATTGGGATCCAGAAACGAATGCAGCAAGCACAGCATCCGCATCTGCAACTGGCAAAGACAAACTGACGACAGAATTAGAATCATTCAGTAAAGCGCATCAGATCCCCGCGGTTGATGCAAAAGTCGACAGAGTCTGGAAAGCCATCCCCGGCTATAACGGATTAGAAGTGGATCTGGAAGCCAGTTACAGAAAAATGAAAGCGACTGGCAAATTGGAAGAATCAAAAGTCGTTTACAAAGAATCTCCCCCCGCTGTACATTTGAAAGATCTGGGCCCCCACCCCATTTTCAGAGGTAATCCAGAGAAACCGATGGTGTCTTTTTTAATTAATGTTGCCTGGGGTAATGAATATATTCCTGTAATTTTGGATGTACTGAAGAAGCATAAAACGAAAGCCTCGTTCTTCTTCGACGGCAGCTGGGTAAGTAAAAATCCCGATCTGGCTACATTAATTTATCAAGAGGGGCACGAAATTGGAAATCATGCATACAGCCATCCCGATTTACAGCAGAAATCAGAAGCTGAAACAATGGAAGAGTTAAAGAAGACAAATGAGGTCATCATAAAAACACTCGGGATTACATCGCCGAAGTGGTTCGGTCCGCCAAGCGGCAGCTTTAATCAGCAAACAGTTGAAACGGCAAGCCAGCTAGGAATGCATACCGTTTTATGGACGGTGGATACAGTCGACTGGAAAAAGCCGGCGACTGATGAAATGGTGAATAGGGTCGTATCGCAAGTGGAGAACGGCTCGATGATTTTAATGCATCCGACTAAACCTGCAGCTGAAGGAATGGATGCTATGATCACACAAATCACAGAGAAAGGTTTTCGTCTGGGGACCGTCAGTGAACTGATGAGTGAAAAACGTGTGAACGGAACGGAGTGGAAATAACGGACCAGGTCCCCAAACAATTCGGAATATTCCCGAAGCTGTTTGGGGACCCTGTTTCTGCATTTATTTTTTCACACGCTTCACCAGTCCATACAGCTCATTCCCTGAACTGTCCACTCGCTGGATCAAGCCAATATCTTTTGCATAGTATTCGATCACGTATTCGTTACTCCACGGGAGATAACTTTCAACGACCAGCACATCACGATACTCTGTACCGCGAACTGTTTTCTTTCCGTTCGTAGAGGTAATCCACCCGTTACCGTAACTGACCGGCCCCACATCATCCTGACCATGAATCTGTGTCACCACAAAAGGATGCGGGATATATTGATCGTAATGGGCCCAGTCATCGTATCCTTCCCCGTAGTACGAGGAATTCTGCACAAAACCCAGTCGGGGAATGTCTTCATATTCCGTCTCATTGGTAATGCGCCAGTAGTCCAGGCCGTTCTCTTCTTTGCCCTCGTGATCGTGGCGGTATGTGCTGGAGCCATCCGTGTAATAGTACGTATAACCGGCATCCGGCATAATATTCATCATCCTTGCTGTCATTGCGCGGGTCAGAAATGCGGCGAAATGCGCACGGGTAATCAGCCGATTCGGTTTGAATGTCCCGTCCGGATAGCCGGTGGCGACATTATTGGTCGATACCCTCATAATATCTGTCTGAAAGTCCGAATTTCTTCCTACGTCACTGTACGATGGCACATTATCCGCTTTATTCTGCACCTTCAAATGAAATGCCTTGCTCATCAGCCGTGCCATGAATGCACGGGAGATGCTGGATTCCGGTTTGAAATTAGCAGCCTTGGAAAACAATCCTGCCTTGTACGCTGCAGCGATTTCCTTGTAATAAGGATGGGTTTTCGGTACGTCCTTGTATCCGGGGTCCGCTAGATCCGTCATCGGCAACTCGAGCGCTTTGACGAGCATTGCCGCGATATGCTTCTTTGCAATCGGCTCATTCGGCTTGAACTTGCCGTCCGGATACCCGCTGATGATGCCGAGATCCGCCAGGTAATTCACTTCTACGTACAGCGAAGAACTGTTCTTTTTCATATCTTTAAAACTTGCAGCTTCTGCATACTGCACCGTTCCGGTAACCGCCAGCAGAAAAACCGCACATGCCGCCATCCACTTTTTCAACAATCTATTCGCCCCCTTTATGTATTCATATTTTTGCTCACTCTATATTTATATGTTCCTCATTAGTCACATATCACAAATTACCATTCAGTTGATTGCTATCTTCCATTTATGGATTCTCTTATATGATCCATACCCTTTATCCCGCCTGTGTCAAACAAGACACGAAACTCCTGTGAGTTCCGTGTCTTCTTCAGTCTGGATTGGTTCTAGCCCTGTTATTTTATGCACTTGATTCCTCTTGCGTTGTGTGAGGACTAGGCCTCCTAGTTATCCTCCACCAACACTTCAAAAAAGGACCTGTGCGGGAAACATTCATGTTGGTTCCTCAGGCAAGCACCATTTTTCAAAACGTGCCGCCAGACAGTATCTCTACATAAATAAAGATTTTCTGCAGACTTGGCACTTCATACATTTACTTAAAATTTTCAGCTGGCCCTATTTCCATGGCGTATGCATCATATAAAAAGCTGTCTTCACTTTCATGGGCTGTCACACTGTATCGCACTTCTTCTCCATTTTCAAAAAGGACCGTTGCAATATACTCTCCCGGCTGTTCCATCATAATATAGGTGAAATTGTATTCATTTCTTACAATCATTACATCATCAGAGATTTTCTCTCCGTCTTTCTTGGCGAGGGCTATATTTTTCACGGGTTTATATTTCGTATTGAGCGCTACCTCGTTCGGCAGGGAATCATCCGTTTTTTCTAACGTCATACGCAGTACGCCGGCCTCTTTTTTCACATGAACATAATATTTCTGATTCTTCCATTCACCTTTGGCTGTTCTTCCTCCAAGTACAATTCCACCTGTTCCTTCTTTGATCGGAAATAGTTGAACTTGATCTTGTATGCCATTTTTCCCTTTCACTTTTACCGCTCGAAATGCGCCAGAATTTACTTGATCAGCGACAAACGATTCGATGGTATCCCATTCTAAATCGCCTGCTTTCACCGTCACGGCATTCTTCATTACTGCCTGCTCCGCTGCCACAAGCATTTTTGAGGCTTGCCCTCTTGTTATCGATGCGTTCGGGCTGAATGTTGTAGGAGAGGTACCCGAAGTAATGCCAAGCTTGTAAATAACAAGGACGTCTTTTGTAATGCCAACTTCTCCTTTGAACGGATTTTTCAGCTCTACATCACGAGGTAATTTGAATGCTTTCACAAGAATCGCCGCCATATTTTTACGCTTAATCGGCTCATCCGGTTTAAAACTACCATCTGGATACCCGCCGATAATTC
Source organism: Sporosarcina sp. P33 (assembly GCF_002077155.1). Taxonomy (GTDB): domain Bacteria; phylum Bacillota; class Bacilli; order Bacillales_A; family Planococcaceae; genus Sporosarcina. The sequence continues at coordinate 844,006 of NZ_CP015027.1, forward strand.
CTTCTTCCGCCATTCTCGCAATCGCCCTATTAAAACCATATGATTCGGGTACATCTGTGAATTTCTGTTCTATCCGATAGGATGTATCCAGACCAATCATCTTCGCAATAATCGCCGCAGCTTGTCCGCGCGTAATCGAGTTCCCCGGCTTAAACGTGCCGTCCGGATAACCTCCTATAATGTCACGTGCGGCTAGCTCATTCACCGCATTCGCAAAATGCTTTGACGGCGGCACATCAGAAAACACTTGCTTACCGGCTGCTGATCCTGATAACGGCAAACTGAATGCCAGTAAGAATACACCAACTGCTGCAAATAACTTCTTCATTTCTTTCATCCTCTCTAAACATCTAAACTTTTAATCAGCGTATAGACGGAGGATTCCCGAAATAGTTTCAATCGTTTTTAAATAAAATTAAGAGAAGTGCACAAGAGTTTGAAACTAAAAACTATATGTTCCAATGATATTTTTTAATAATAAAGGTGTGCTTAAAACTTTCATGATTGTTTACACATTCACGTTTGTTTTTCACAAAGGTACCGATTTCCAATCCCGTCTACATAAAACAAGACACGAAACTCCTGAGAGTTCCGTGTCTTCTTCAGTCATGACCGGTTCTAGCTCTATTAAATTTATGCACTTGATTCCTCTTGCGTTGTGTGAGGACTAGGCATCCTAGTTATCCTCCACCAACACTTCACTCCCGTCGCTCACTTTTACGATCCAAACTTTTTGGGCTTTATCATAGCGCACTTCATTAATCACGTTAAAGGAAAAGTATTCCTGTTTCTTCTGCTTGATCGCCAATGCCACGGCCTGCGATTCAGAAAGCACTGCGTCTGCCGGTTTATAATCAGGAAGGACTTCCACGAATTTCGCTGAACCCTGTGCAGGATATGATTCTTTCATTTCGCCTGAAACTTCTACTTTCACTCGCTGTCCTACTGTCAGGTCATTCGCTTCAGCAAATGAATAATAAGTGGCCCCTTCTGTTCCTCCAGAAACGAAAATAACACCGTCCGACACTGCCATGATGTACCCGCCATCTTCTGCCGGTGTATCGGTTGTATCTTTTTGGGGGCGGATGATAGCGGACAAGCCTGCTTCTTCAACGGCGCTGCCTAGCTGCTCGAAGTGGAACGTATAGTCAGGAAACTGCTGCTCCAGTTCTTTTTGCTGCGCTGCCGTCAGGAAATCATGTCCGACTTCTACATCACCTGTCACCGTACTGACCGATAAAGAAAATGTACCTCGCTTTTGCTTCAGGTCCTGAAGCACTGCCGCCACTTCATCCTGAACTGCATGGAGATCTTCCCGTGTATATACACTGCGGAAGATATAAATCGGCGCAGCCAAAATTTCACCAGCATCCACTTTCTTCTGCAATAAATCAACGACTTTCTGCAATCGCTCGTCAGGTTTCTTCACGCCAATCCAGACACCTGACTGCGCGTCTCCGTACGTCTGGTTTTCCAAGAAAAAAACTCCTACTTTTTCAAACGCACCATTACTTCCGTACACTTCTTCCACCACTTCAATGGCAATCGGTCCTTCAATCGCTTGCATGGCGACATCTTCTTCCAGCTCTTTAGATGGCTCACCGAAGAATCCTCCCGTATAATCCGGACTCTCTATCTGCTCGCGGGCGATACGATCACGCGCCAGCGATTCTTCCGCAGTCTGTTTCAGTTCCGCAATAATTACACGGCCGTCTACCGTTTTTATCGTTTGCCAGCCACCCTGTTGACTGGAAACACTAGGTTCCTTAGTGCCCGTTCCGCAACCACCGGCCAATAAAGCAGCACCCAGTACGAATAGCCAGATTGTCTTTTTCATTTTTACGCCTCCTGTCTATGGTAGTTGACTGAGAATTATTGGAAAGGTTACAAACTAGGTTTGAAAATCAATGAAAAATGCCCTTTGTAATAAACATCCACCTTTGCTTCCACACACCACGTGTAATCAGTCCATTAAAATAAGTAAATCTACTCTTCTACATATTTTATAAATTTCAACATACATCGCCTGTCTATCATGTATAGTTTAAATGAATTCAATTATCTGCATACCTAATACAATATGAACTGGAGGCGACATACAGTGAGAAACATCATATTAACGACTGAGAGCGGTGCCGATTTGCCGGAGTTTTTAGCGAAAAGACATAATATACATGTAGTACCTATGCATGTAATCATGGATGGTCAGGATTATTTAGATGGTCATCTGCCCGTAACAGAAATATTTGATTTTTATGATCGCACAAAGAAGATCCCTTCCACTGCCGCTACAAATACCCATGAATATCAGGAGTTTTTCAAAAAGATTAGAACCGAATTTCCTAATCATCCAATCGTTCATATTGGCTATACATCAAAGGCGTCTGTTTCGTTTCAAAATGCATTAACAGCCGTAAAAGACGCAGAGGATATTTATTTAATTGATGCATTAAACGTTACAGGCGGATTAACTGCGGTTATTATGTATGCGGTAGCGCTGCTGGAGGAAGAACCTGAAATGGATCCCATCCGTTTGCTGGAGAAAATCGAATCAATAGTTCCCAAAACGAAACTTGCCTTCGTTCCTGGCAGCTTAGATTTTTTACGGGCTGGCGGACGAGTCAGCAATATGGCGTATCTTGGCGGCGCATTGTTAAAAATCAAACCGTGTATTGAATTAGTAGAAGGAAAGCTTGTTTCGACTAAAAAATACCGTGGGAAAATGAGTAAAGTTGCTGAAAATTTACTGCTAGACTACTTACAGCAATATGATGTGGATCGACAACAAATTTATTTTATATACTCCATCGGACTTAGTGAAACTATCAAAGAACGGATCAATGAAATTGCATTGGAAAATGGATTTGAAAATTGTCTTTGGATTGAAGCTGGCGCTATGATCTCGACACATTCTGGCCCTGGAGGATTTGGAATTGCAGGGATAGAGGTTTAACGTTTAAAAGGTACCCAAATCAAATGTCTGGTACTGAAACAATTCTAATAGTGAATAGCACCTGTGCGCGAAGCTTTCATGATTGTTTAACATTCACGTTTGTCCCCACCTTATTTCAAACATAATTTAATTTTCATAGTATCCAGGTCTAATGCCAATTGTCTTAAATATGAATTCAAGCGCAGACATTGAAGGCAAATGTTCAACAAACGTCTTTGCCTTTTCAGGACTAAAGAAAACGAATGTTTCAACTCCAAATTTTACTTCCCCATCTCTTGATAAGTAAAGATATAGAAACGTTGGACCAGCCATTTGTCCATCTAAGTTGTCACCCAGAATTAGAATCATATCATCACCGCCTAATGGATCGAAAATAGTGGTCACAAATTCCTTGCCGATCAATTTAAAACTTTCTTCTTGATATTCATCATATTCACTCATATGATTTCCCTCCATAAAAATATATCTCTTTACATTATTCTATATGAAATTTCATAAATCAAAATATCTTGAGCATCCTATATAACAATATATGCGATAAAACAAAATAAATGGACTTGTTCGTCCTTACAAAGTCTTGTGGTAATTAGCGTTACAATTTAAAGCTAAATCTATCCTTAGTTGTGCTTCAGATAGATTATTCAAATCTGAGTAACAGCTTGAAAAATTACTGTAATAGAAAAAATGATCAGTTAAATTAATTTGGTAATCGATTTTAAATTTGAATACATATTTCTTGAATTAGAAAAAAACAGATACTCAAATAATAGTATAATTGAATTTTCTCATCGAAGATATTCCTAATAGAAATAAATTGAGATTTGGAATAGACATTCAAAGTTTGTTCATTATATTATTACACTGTAAGAACGTATGTGTGTTATATTTAAACTATATAAATAATGCATCCTTTCTAGTGCTCATGGTTATAAAATTCTTATAATAGGAGTATTCAAAATGAATAAAAATCATTGGTTCAAAGAAAATAAAGATACAAAAAAAGAGTTATTAGGTCAAGTTTTCACACCAAAACATGTAGCTGACTTTATGGTTAATATGGCTTTAGAAGAAAAACCTAAAAAAGTTTTGGATCCTTGTTTTGGAAGAGGTATATTTATTGATTCTCTGATTGAACATAAATTTCCAGATAAACAAATAACCGGTATTGAATTAGATCCCTATCTTTTTGAAGATTATTGCTTAAAAAAAATAACGAGGTAGTTTTGATAAATGACAATTTCTTTAATTTTGATACAGAAGTAGATTGTATCATAATGAACCCTCCATACATTCGCCATGAAAATTTGCATGAAAATTCGCCGGATTTCCTAAATAAAAATAATGTTATAGATTCCGTCAAAGAAATTGGAGTGAATCTTTCTGTAAGAAGTAATTTATATCTTTATTTCTTTCTAAAAGCTTGCTCTTTAATATCTAAAGAAGGGAATATAATTGCAATTATGCCCGATACTTGGATAAAAGCCCAGTACGGTAGAAATTTCAAAAAGTACATTTTAAATAACTTTTCAATCAAAAGTATTTTAACATTTGAAAATGATGTATTCCCTGATGCAGTTGTTGAAAGCTGTATAATTCACTTACAAAAGTCATCTAAAGAAGAAATATCATCTAATATAGTTAAGTTTTTAGAGCTAAACGAATCTAATAAAGAGATAAAAAAGGAAAAGACTGTTGAAATTTCTAAGGTAAGAAGTTTTGAACAAATTTACTTAGATGAATTAACTCAATGGAATTTAAATGACCAAGATGAATTAATATGGATAAAAGAAAATCTTGTGGATTTGGATACTATTGTAAATATTAACCGTGGCATAGGAACTAATGCGAATAAGTTATTTATTGATAATCTGCATGAAATGTCAGTAAAATACCCTAAATACTTTAAAGAAATCATTTGTACTCCCAAAAACATAAAAGGGTATTCGACATCAAACATTGATACTGAACAGTACATTTTAGATGTAAATGAACCTGAAGATGAATTACCTGAAGAATTAGAGCGGTATTTAATTGCTGTCAACAAAGAAATATTGGAAACAAAGAAACCAAAAACTCTTTACGATAAGGTAACGAGAAAAAATAAAAAGTGGTATTACTTAAATCTTGATAAACCTGCAGATATTATTTTCAGTTATATAATTAGAGAACGTAAAAACTTCATACTAAATGAACAAAAAAAAATAGCTCGTGATAATTTTTATAAACTTAATATTAGTGGAAATTATAATGAACACTTAATACTTGCTATTTTGAATAGTGATATTACATCTTATTTTATTGAGAGTATAGGAAGAGAACATGGAAAGGGCTTATTAAAAATTCAAAAGTATGAACTCGATAAGCTCTTAATAGTTAATCCCAGTAAGATATCATCTAAAGATCAAATAAAATTAATAAGGCTTGGTAAAGAACTTACTAAGAATGATGATAGATCAATTATTTCTGAAATTAATGAAATTATTTTGCCATACGTTTCAGGTAATTTAAATATTGATAAATTATCACTACTATTAATGGATAAGGTTAATAAAAGAATAAAGAAAAAGGCGTGATTTAAATGGTTATAAAAACTGTTAGCCTATTTTCAGGCGGCGGCGGGTTAGATTTAGGTTTTATTTCCGAAGGTTTTGATGTGGTTTGGGCAAATGATATAGATAAAGATGCAGCATTAAGCTATGCTGAAAACATTGGAGAACATGTTAATTTAAACGATATAACGGAAATTGATTTAAATGAGATTCCAAAGGCAGATGTCTTAATAGGCGGTCCACCATGCCAATCATTTTCATTAGTAGGAAAAAGGAACGTCGAAGATGAAAGGGGTTCTTTAGTGTGGAGCTACCTTAGTGCATTATCCCATATAAAACCACAATGCTTTGTTTTTGAAAATGTCCTTGGCCTGAAATCTGCTAAAACTAAAGATGGAACATTAGTAATAAATGATCTACTAAAAGCTTTTAAACAAGAAGGTTATACTGTAAGTTGGGAAGTAATAAATGCAGCTGACTATGGTGTTCCACAACGTAGAAAAAGAGTAATCTTAGTAGGTTTAAGGGGTGATAAAAGCTTCGTTTTTCCAGAACCTACGCACTCAGAAGAAGGTGACTTCTTTAAAAAAAAGTGGGTTTCTGTTGAAGATGCACTCTCCGATCTTCCAAGTCCTAATCAGTTAAGTACACGAGAATATGAGAAAGAGTCAATTCTAACTGAATATCAAACTTTAATGAGAGCAAACAATGATGTTATTACTGACCATTCAATGCCAAACATTAGTGAGCTAGATAGAATTATTATAGACAATGTTCCAGTAGGTGGAAATTACATGGACATACCTGATTGGGTACCTTCTAAAAGAATACAAACATTTAAAAAAACAGGTGGTAGGACTACATGTTATGGAAGATTAAGACCTGACAAACCTTCTTACACTATTAATACTCATTTTAATAGACCTAATGTGGGTTGCAATATTCATTATAATGAAAAACGTTTAATTACTATAAGAGAAGCAATGAGATTACAGAGTTTTCCTGATAATTATAAGATTGTTTCTACAACTAAGCGCGGAAAGCACACTATAGTTGGAAATGCAGTACCTCCACTATTAGCAAAAGCTTTAGCAAATCAAGTAAAGAAATATTTATAAAGAGGCTAGAACAAAACTCAATAAAATGGAAAACCACGTAAACCAAGTTAAAAAACCTTGGTTTTACGTGGTTTTAATTTTGCTCCTTTTGTTAATTTCAATAGATTTTCTACTTATATCACAGCCTCTCTCTGTAGTTGAAAAGTTTCAAAATTCACTTACATAAATGAAATAAGATTAAACTTTATGATAAGATATAGATAAATTGAATTAGGAGTGGTGACTTGGTTAATAAAACATGCAGTGTTTTACCTGTATATACCGATAGTGAAGTAACTGTATTTCATCCTTTATGTGAAAAGGCCTTAAATGATGCATTATTGCAATTGAAATTAGATTCTACTTATACAGTAAAACATCATGAGTATATAGGTAGTTTGGAAGCAGATTTTGTAATTCAAAATAAAGTTACTAAAAAGTATTTGATTTTCATTGAAGTTAAAAGAACAAAAGCTTCTCTTACCAGTACCCGATATAGAAAACAGGCGCAATCTTATGTAACAGAAGCAAGCGTTCGTGCTGAAAAGCCTTATTATTGTCTAACAAATTTAGAAGTCATTGAAATTTTTAAACATGATGATAGTAGACCCATAGTTTCACAACAGTTGTTAGAACCAGGGCCTATATTAGTAGGTGACTTTTCTGATATGCCTCAAAATTTTTATGATAATTTAGTTAAATCCTTCATGGATGTAATCAATATGGCATTTAAAGATAGCGGAAAGTACATACTCTCCACATCTAGATTATATTCAATGTTGGATACCAGAAAAAATAATTTAGATAGTTGGCATCAAACCTTAATGGTAACAGGCTACGAGTATATTAGAGGTGCACTAAAAGGTCAAAATGTAAAAAATTCGTCTAAAGATGCCGTATATTTTCAAAATAGGCCTGATAAATTAATGGCTGAAGGAAAAAAAATTGACTTCAAAGATTTATTTTCATCCCCTTTTCCAAATTCAGCAGATAAAGATTTATGGGATGTGAATTTTTTATCTGAGTTAAATAGTCTAGGGGAAAAAACACTTACAGGAGACGAGCTAGCTGAATTAATTCATTCAGTTGCAATTAAAGGAAAAGAACATGATGGTATTGTGCCAACAGATATTGAGTTAGGGAAGGTTCTTTCGATACTATCTCATCATATTTTAGACAGAGAACTAAAATCTAATGAAACTATTTGTGATCCTGCTGCTGGAAGTGGAAACTTGCTAGCAACAACAAGTTCTGCCTTTCCAAATATAGGACCTAGCCAACTTTGGGCCAATGACATTGAGCCTTTCTTTATTGAACTGTTATCAATTAGATTAGGGCTTTTATTTCCACATGAAATCAGTCCAAGTAATGCCACGCTAATAACTTCTAAAGATATTTGTGAACTTAATCCAAATGATTTCAAGGATGTCAAGATAGTAGTTTTAAATCCACCATATTTATCAGGAGTAATGAGCTCCTTGAGAAAAAAGAAGTTCTCAGAAAAAATTAAGGATATTAATGGAAAAGAGAGTAGTACTAGTATAGGGCAGGTAGGTATTGAAGCTCCATTCTTAGAATTAGTAATTAATCTAATATCAGCAGGAACAGTTGTCTCTGCTATAATGCCTAAACAATATCTCACTTCAAAGGGACCCGAGGCTGTAGCATTTAGGGAGTTTCTTATAACTGAGTTTGGATTAAAACATATCTTTCAATATCCTAGAGAAGGTATATTTAAAGAAGTTACAAAGGATACTGTAATATTTATTGGTCAAAAAGGTAGTTCTGTAAGTACTATAGAAGTTTTGAATTCTGTTATTAAATTAGAACAAATAGATCTAAATACTTTGAAAGAAAGTTTAATAAAAGTAAAGGGTAATTCAAATTTGAACACACCTATAGATATGGGTATGGGTCTTGAACTTAGTATAATTGATACAAACAATTTTAGAGCCAGTATTCCTTCTGGCTGGAGTTTCCTAACACCCAGTAGAAAAAATGCAGATGACTGGGTAAATAACAATTTAAGCAATATGTGCTTGAGGTTATCAAATTTAAATTATGATATAAAGAGAGGTAGAGTAGGAAATCAGGGTGCTTCCGATTTAATTTTCATAAATTCGAAGGCCGATTTTTGGAGAAAAGTGGAATCTTTAATACCTGCTAGTTGGATGTGTCCTGCTCTAAGAAGAATTACTAATATTAACCATCCTATAATTAATTCAAACAATACTGATTTACATTTCTTATGCCCTCCTTCAACAGCTTTTCTAGATAATACTAGGGACTCTATGTTATTAAATCAAATATTGGATGAATACATTGATTTTCAAGAATATGTTACAAAACAGAAAAAAACAAATAAAAGTAAAGATGATTTAATCAAGCTATTATTATCAGAAATTAGATATTCATCTAAACCGGATACTATTTTAATCCCTAGAGCAATTAGAAGATCGGCTAAAGCTTTTATTGCGAGTAACGAAATTTATTGCTCAACTAATGTTATATCAGTTAATACCTTAAATAAAAGTGAAAGCTTATTATTACTGTCATGGTTAACGAGTATATTCGCTCAATTACACTTTGAAACTATGGCAAAAGACCAGGAAGGAGCAAGAAAATTAGAAGCACTAAATATAAAAGACTTATACGTTCCTGATTTCAGTCAGATTCCTAATAGTATTAAAAATGAACTACTCAAAGAAGCGAAGGTAATTAGTTTCTTTGATCTTCGAAATCCCGAAATTAGAAAAGTTGACAAACTATGGGCGGAGTTCCTATGGGGGAACGCAGCAAAAGACAAAGCCGAGGAAGCTTGTATAATTCTAGAAGATATTGTCTACGAAAGACAACCATGACAATTTAGTTTCAATCAGTGTTATCGATTAAATTATCAACATTACAAGCAAATAAATTTATAGTTGAAAATACCTGTGCGTGAAACTTTCATGAATGTTTACACATTCACGTTTATTTCTCACACAGGCACCTTATTTCAGTTCTCTTTATCTTTAAACCAGTCCCGTCCCCACTTTTCGATACTCTTCCAAAACTCTTTTTTCTTCTTGTCCTTCTCTTTTTTCTTCTCTTTCTTTTCTCTTTCTTCCTTTGTCTTTTTCTTCTGCTTCTTCAGCTCTTTTATGTCTTCATCAATTAACGATAGATCAAATTTCTTTGCAGATAATTTGCTGGCTGATTTTGAAACAACTTGCGCGAAAATGGGCGGTGCGGTGAAGCTGCTGGTAGTTGTTAAATAATGGTCGGTGTCTGTTTGATCATAGCCGAGCCAGACCGCACCAGCAATATCCGGTGTATAGCCAACGAACCAATGATCTTTTGAACCGTCCACTCCTTCAAACGGGAGCTGTGTGGTGCCCGTCTTCCCCGCCACTTCCATACCAGAAATTTGTGCTTTTGTCGCAGTACCTTCCGCTACAGCTCCTTGCAGCATATAGGTCATTTGCTGGGCAACTTCCGCATCTGTCACGTGTACAGACTCTCCCTGCCACTTTCCAAGCACATTTCCTTCCGAATCTTTGATTTCTGTAATCGCATGGGCTTCCTCCATCACTCCATCATTCGCAAAAGCGGAATACGCTTGAGCCATTCGTAAGGGAGAGGTTCCTTTATCCAGTCCTCCAAGCGCCAATCCAAGCGTACGGTCATTTTTTTCTAATGAAATTCCAAACCGTTTCGTTGCACTCACGCCCTCTTTGATGCCAATCTGATCCAACAGCCAGACGGGAGGAATATTATACGACTGGGCGAGCGCCTCGTACATGGTCACTTCCCCTCTATATTGCTGATCAAAGTTTTTCGGGGAGTATCCATCCATATCGATCGGTTCATCCACAAGCAAATCCGACATATGGTATCCTTTCTCAAGTGCCGGAGTATAGACGGCAATCGGCTTCAACGTAGACCCGGGCTGCCGAATGAGGTCAGTCGCATTATTGAAGCGTTTCTGCGTATATTCCCCTCTTCCGCCGACTAACGCCAGGATCCCGCCTGTTTTAGGGTTCAGGAAAACAGAAGCGCTCTGTAAGAGTTGATCTGGCGTGCTCTTCGGAAAATATCTATCATCCGCATACACTTCTTCCAGCGCATTCTGGATCACTGGATTGATTTCTGTCGTAATATGCAACCCGCCGGACAACACTTCATCTCTCGTCAAACCGTACATATTCACCGCTTCATCCACTACACGGTCGATATAATACGGATATTTCTCTTCATAATCCGGCACTGTCGATTCGCCAAGTACCAGTTTCTGTCCAATCGCTTCATCATATTCTTGCTGATTAATATACTGTTCACGCAGCATCAATGACAACACCAGATTCCGTCGGTTCACCGACTTTTCCATATTCTCCGTTGGCGCTAAATACGAAGGAGCTTTAATAAGCCCTGCGATTGTCGCAGATTCGTTCAACGTCAACTCACTGACATCCTTCCCGAAATAGGTCTGCGCTGCACGCTGAACACCCCACGCCCCGTCGCCAAAATAAATTTGGTTCAGGTAACTTTCCATGATCTCCTCTTTCGAATACACCCGTTCAATCTTCTTTGCGAGGATCAGTTCCTTGAATTTACGCGAGTACGTGCGCTCCTGCGTCAAAAATACATTTTTCGCAAGCTGCTGCGTAATCGTACTGCCCCCTGACACGATTTTGCCTTTGAACGCATTCTCGAGCAAGGCGCGCCCCATTCTAAAATAATTAATGCCGTGATGTTTGTAGAACCGTTGATCTTCCACGGCAATAACGGCTTCGACAAGCTCATTCGGAATCTGATCGATCAATACACCTTCAATAGTCGAATTCGAAACCTTACGGATGACTTCTCCATCCGGATCGTAAATAACCGTCGATCTCGGTGCGGGTTCTTCGAGCTTACTTACATCGCTGAATGTGATGAAAACATTCAGCATGAGCAGCACACAAAGGACCGCAAGCAGAACAGCGGCGATTGCGAAACGGAAGATCTTTTTCTTCAAGCTGATTTTCTTCGTTGGCGTTTTTTTGCGCTGTTGTTCTTTATATTCGGATCTTTTCATATTGGATTCACCTGCTTTATTGCTTCGGAGTTTTATTTGTTGAATATAGCATAGTATTGACGATGGGGGTGTTTGAAAGTTGCGGATTTTGTCTTTTGGGGGATTTTGGTACGATAATAGGTGCCAGGTCCGCACACAACTCCAACACAGTTCAAAATTGTTTCTGAATTGTTTTGGGTACTCTATTCATTGCAGGGCTTTTCTTCCCTTTTAATGATTAAAGGTACCTGCGCATGAAATTTTCATGATTGTTTACACATTCATGTTTGTTTCGCGCACAGGTACCTTATTTTAATTTATTGAAGGAACGGCGCCATTAATACTTTTCCTGTTCCGCGGTAGACATTTACCAATCCTTCGCCTGAAGCCGCTGAACCCATAAGTGTTTTTCCAGAGCGTTCGACAGTAAATTCCAAACCGCCTGACCAAGCTATCGCCATATTCCCATCGACTTTCAACTCATCATTTTCTAACTCGATTTCGATAAGTTCCTCTCTCGCTACGGAAGATTCCAGTGCAATCGTTCCTTGCCCAGAAATCCCCAGATTGAAAAGGCCTTCCCCGCCAAGTGCAGCAGAAGAAAGATTTGAGCGCATCACGGCCTTATGTTTCAATCCTGAATCACAAGCTAAAAAAAGTCCATCTTCAATGACAAGTGACTGATGCCACTCGTCCACATCCAACAGTAAAATATGCTTGTACGTTGGTTCTAAAACAAGTGTACCCGTTCCCGTGTACTCAGGCTTGATGCTCGATTCTTTGGTCATTTTGCCTCTAATCGTCTTTCCGATAAAGTCTCCTACTCCCTTAAGCCCAGTCGTTGCTTTCACCTCTCCGGCCATCCATTGCATGGCCCCTGCCTGAATCGTAATGTTAGACTGACTGACATCGCAAACGAGCTGTCGTCTTCTTACATTCATTTCAGAAGCATAATATGCCGATTGAGCCGTAGCATGATTGATACTTAACTCTCTTTGAAACTCTACTACTTTAAAAGGGCCAAGCTCTTCCTTCACTTTTACATTCTCATTATCTTCAAAGTTTTTAATAGTAAACAGAATAATCGCCCGCTTTCTGATTTTCTAATTTGATTGAAAGGTAGTGGTAATTATAACACTATATTTTACTTAACTGATTTTTATAAAGAAAAGTCTGTACAGTATATAACTTCCACACGAAAATTGGTTTTGTTTACCTGTGCATCACAAAACCCGAGGACTACTCTGAATTATTTTTGAGTTGTGTGATGCACAGCGTTTGGCAGGCTATTTAAAGTTTACGAATCAGTCAGTTTACAATTTGGCTTAGTTGATTATTTCAAACCAAGCTTCAAAAGTAGGACTGCCAATAGTACACGCGAAACTGCCATTTACAATTACTCCTTCTTTTTCTGAGGCATTGAAAAGTTCCCCTTCTTTAACGTCATATCCATTCGTTTTAAAGTCTTTTTTTGCTTTTACAATTATTAGTTCGTCATCTGGTATGAATATTTTAAACATATTTTTCCCTCCCAATTATTAATTAAGATTGCTTGCAGACCCGGCACCCATTATATTTATTTAATATTATCAGCCGGTCCTACTTCCATGGCCACTCCAGCATATAAAAAAGAATCTTCATTTTCAAAAACGCTCACACTGTAACGCGCTTCTTCCCCATTCTCAAAGCGGACGGTTGTAATATACTCACCTGGCTTTTCGATCGTAATATACGTAAAATTATATACAGTTTTTTCAATCTTTACGTTGTCGGAGATCGTCTCTCCATCTACTTCAGCAAGAGCTATATTTTTTACGGGTTTATATTTTGTATTGAGTGATACCTCAGCCGGAAGAGTATCATTCGTCTTTTCTACCGTCAAACGTAGTTCGCTGTTCTCTTTTTTTACATGAATATAATACTTTTGATACTTCATATTCAGTTCCGCATCTTTCCCCCAAATGACCACTCCACCTGTTCCTACTTTGACCGGAAATAATTGAACTTGACTTAGCCTGTCTTCTTTCCCTTTCACTTTTACTGCACGAAATACGCTCGGATTCACTTGATCATCGATAACCGCATCGATCGAATCCCATCCTAAATCGCCTGCTATTATCGTCACGGCATTTTTCAGCATGACTTGCTCCGTCGCTGCTAGCATTTTCGCGGCTTGCCCTCTCGTAATCGATGCGTTCGGACTAAATGTTGTAGGAGATGTGCCTGTAGTAATGCCGAGCTTGTAAATAATAAGTATGTCCTGTGTAATGCCAATTTCTCCTTTGAACGGGTTTTTTACTTCCCCATCACGTGGTAAATCAAATGCTTTCACAAGAATCGCAGCCATATTTTTACGCTTGATCGGCTCATTTGGCTTGAAACTGCCATCCGGATAGCCGCCAATAATTCCTTCCTCCGCCATTTTCACAATCGCTTTATAAAAACCGTGCGATGCCGGTACATCTATAAATTTCTTGCCTTTCACATCCGACGTACCCAGACCAATCATCTAATTTGCTCAACTTTCCCACTACTCGGATAAGTACCCCGTTTCAATAATATATAGACCGCATTATCAATACTTTTTTTCAAAGTTTTATTTTTACTTAGTTTACTTTCCTCTATGGCATCTAAATAGATTCTTTTTATTTGTTGGCATTCGTTTGGGTACATTTGTGTTAATAGCTTCTTATCACACTCCATCAATTTTGCAATCTCACTTAATGAATAAGGCTTCTTTTCTGCGATAATTAAATTAATAAATCCCTGGATTTTTTGGTGATCTTTTTTTGTTCTTTCAGAAATAACTATTCTTCGAGAGGGATCATCATTTAATGTTATTTTCGATTTCTCCATATTATTTATGAAATCAGTTAGACTAAGCTGAAGTTTCGATGTAATGTTTATCAGAGCATTTAATGGGGCGAGATTAGCCCCTTCCTTCCATCCCCATAAAGTCGACTTGGAATAACCAAGGAATTCAGCAGCTTGAGTTAAAGACCCGTCAAAATAACTTTCTAAATAAAAGGATATTGAGCGTGAAACATGATTATCTTCAAGAGAAAAGTTGATCAATTCAAAGAAAAAAGCTCTCATTGAATCATTGGTCTCGCTATTGTAAGTCGCATCTTTGTTTTCCTTAAAATTGCCTAGCCAGTAAAAACATTTTGTGCAATAACCTGGTATACTCTTTCTTTCTAGTGTATACATGCTAGACCCGCAGAATGGGCATACATTCTCTAGAATCCTGTTGTGAATAATACATTTGGGAAAGGGTTGTAGAACCCAACTTAGTCTTTCATACACAATCTGTTTACTTTCCAAATCAGCCTGAAAACAGGATGGACACCAATGTTTGCTACTTTTTAGTAACCCCCTATACGGAACTAATTTTCGGCAATTAACTAGCGTAGTTTCCCTAATATCCTTTCTCTTTGTTAAAGACGTAAATGCTTCAATAAAATCTTCTGCAATTATTCCGTGGCCGTTAATGGCAGATGCAGATTTATAAAAACCATTTCCACCATTGATCACAATATTATTGATGTATTTTTTGTCTAATATCAGTGTTATTAAATGAGCCATAATATCACCGACAGTTACACAGTGAGCATCCGCCAGTCTAGATATATAGCTTGTAAGGGACTCTACTCCAATTGAGCCAAGACCGATCGGTTCAATAGAATACAAACAACTTCTTTGCATTTTTACGACACCCCATTTTTAATTTGTTTATTTTTAGTCCAAATAAACTATAAAAATAGAATTGTCTACTATTCTTTCTTTTATGCATGTAAGACCAAATTCTTTTCAACAATCTTTCTATTATATTTTTGATAATAAACTAAGAGAGCCGGAAATTTGTCAGCTCTCCTCATCAGCGCAAATCATCTTTACCAATAAGGAAATAGTTTTGAAAAGTCACGTTGCTTTCTTGTTCAAAACAATATTAATCAAACTAAAAAATATATTGGTTTACTTCACCACAGCTTTTAGTAACGTTTAAAAGAGCTAAACCACGGGGATTTAGCTCTTTTAAGTCTATATTCGTTTTCCTCAAGCTTTCATTTAGCTGAAAGTTCCTCTTCTGTTACCCACTTGTGGTTAGTTACCTCTTCACCACCCGTAGTCGGAGTATAATCAATCATATATACAGTCGTTTTTTCAGCTGAATCAATTACAGCTACTGCCCCTTTCATCCCTTTCATATGATCTGCCTCTACAGTGACCTCAGTACCCGGCTCCAACGTTTTGTCATCTGCGTCCTTAATTTCCTCCTGGATAACCCATTTATGGTTCTTCACTCTTTCACCGCCGGTTACCGGGGTATATGAAATGGCGTAGGCTGTAGTATCATATGCACCAACAATTGTCGCGACTGCACCTTTCATTCCTTTCATATGATCGGCTTCAATGATTGCTTCACTTCCGACTTCAAAGGTTGGATTTTCTGCTACTTTCAATGTTGCAGGAACTTCACCTGAGCCAGAATGATCCATCTCCATTTCCATATCTTCCTGTTTCGGTTCCTTATTGACATCTATGCTTTTCTCGTTGGTCGTTTTATTCCCACACCCACTTAAACCAATAATCATCGCGAGACCTAGAAAAAATAAATGCTTCTTCATTTGTCTAGTACACCTCTGTTTTTCTAAATTAGTTATGAATGAAGCTACCACAAGAAACCGTATAAATTTCTCATGATAGCTCCTTCGTTTAGTTTGTATCGATTATGCTATCGCTTGACGGCATGCTTCTGCACATTTCCGGCAAGCTTCGGCACAGCGCTTGCAATGATCCTGTTCATGTTTAGCACACTCTTCAGCGCAACGGTTGCAGACCTCTGCACAAAGCTCTAAAATCTGTTTAGTGAATGGACTGTTACGAGTTATCGCCTGTGCAGCGAAAGCACAAACGTCAGCACATTCACGATCCAATCGTATGCATTCAGCCATCATCTTAACGTCTTCTTCTTTCAGGCATGCATCGTAACAAGTATTGCATTCCTCCAGGCATTCTAGAATCACCTTAAGGGTTTCTGCGTATTTCGAATTCATGGAATCATCTCCTTATTTTTTCATTCGATGTAATTTTTCCCCGAAGGAATGAATTTAAACGGGAAATGGGCATCTCCTTAAAAAATCCTTATTCCTTATTATGAATCCGTTCAATCAAATCATTTCCCATGCCAATAATATTCACTTAGTCCTTCTGCAAGCGCTTCAATACTTCTGTGTAGCTCTGCAGCTGTATTATCTACTCCGCCAATTTCTACAATGACGGAATTCGGGGAAAGATCTTGATTATAAACTCCATTCCCTTGGCTTTTATTCTTTTTCAATACACCTTTTGACAGACCCGGATACTGCTTGGAAAGTATATTATTAACCCCCTCAGCAAAAGAAAGATTCTTTGCAAAATCTTCATGCCCAGTCCCAACAACAAACAAAAGCTGTGCATAGCCCTCGCCATTCAATTTTGCGGTTGTAGAATCCTTTCGTAAGGAATCACGATGCAAGTCCAAGAAAATGTCTAGATTTTGATTTTCTCTAAGTGCCTCCCTAACTATTTCTCCTGATAGCTTATAAGAATTGTTATAATCTAATCCCCGTAAACCTAGTTCCTGAACAATATCAGTTGAATCCACTTTTGTTCCTATACCTCTTCTTTCCAGTGCTTTCCCTAGCATTTCACCAACTAACGTCATATTTGCTTTTGAGTGATACGCTTCTTCCGGTTTATTTGCATCTTTTAAAAACGGTAAAAAGGATTCGCGGTTATGGGTGTGATATATATAGACGACATCTCGCCCAAATGTTGAGTGTATGGAATCTTTTGAAAATCTTTTGGGCGATTTCATATTTGCAAAGATTGCATCAAGATCCTTGAATACAAGTTCTCTATCTTTTAGAAGTTCCTTCATGTTAGGTTTGAATTCATCTCTACCTGGTTGTTGCTCAATGCTCTTCATTTTTTTTTTATCTATTGTGCTATCTGTAGAAACGTTCGACTCTGCAAGTGAATTCGTACTGCCAGAATAGTTGTCTAACGTTTCCGCACCAAAATCCGAAAACGAAGATTCTCTTCCAGGTATAGGACTTTCTTCATTGTTTCTATCATTACGATAATTTAACGCAAGCAAAGAAACGATAAGTAACCAAATAAGAAATAATATAATTGCCAAATATAATAGGACAGCTAACAAGGACCTTTTCTTTCTCTTTGAATACCGATTTATTTTTGGATACATTATGTGGCCTACCTTTAGAAAGAATGAATATTTTTCCTATGATGAATTCTAAAACAGCCAGTGTGAACGAATACACACTGGCTGTTACAGACTTTTAAACGCAATTGAATTGAACGATGTTTATTCGACTTTTACCTGTCCCATCATCCCATTGTCTTCATGTTCAAGAATATGACAATGGAACATATACACACCTTTATGCTTAAATTGTATCGCTATTTTAACCGTCTCATCAGGTGCTACTGAAATGCTGTCCTTCCATCCACGCTCATTTTCCGGCGGTGCTTCTCCATTCCTGGAGATTATTTTAAATTGTGCTCCGTGAATGTGGAATGGATGAGTCATCCCGCCCATCATGTCCGGCTTATTGTAAATTTCCCAAACTTCTGTAACCCCTTGTTGTTGTGTAAAATCGATTCTTTCCGGATCAAACTTCTTTCCATTGATTGTTACCATGTCCATCATCCCAAACAGTTCAATCTTTTTCGTGACGGGCAAGTCCATTTCTTCTTCTGTTAATGAAAAATCATTCATTACTCCCGGGATTCTTGTGACCGTCCCGCCTTGATCAGAAATCTCAAATGGCAACAGGACAGATCCATCCTCATTTATAAGCGCCAGATCTTTTTCCGTATCGAGCTGTGAAAAATCAACAACTATTTCTGCTCTCTCAGAAGGTGTTAGCGTAACTTCGTTTAAAGTGACCGGTTCATTCAAGAAACCACCATCTGTTGCAATTTGAACAAAGGGATCCCCTGTATTCAATTTGAATGTATAATTTCTCGCATTCGAACCATTTAATAATCGCAGACGTACTTTCTCTTTGTTTACAGTTAACTTCGGATTAAGAGTTCCATTGATCAATAGCGTATCTCCGATTGTTCCGTCATCATTCTTAGCTGCACTAAAATTCAATTGTTTCTTGTCGTCAAATAGTTTATCCTGAAAAATCAAAGGAAAATCATTTTCTCCATAAACGTTTGGCAACCCCAGACTTTTCGAATTTTCATCCTCGATATAAATCAACCCTGCGAGTCCGTTGTATACCTGTTCGGAAGTTTTTCCTTCAGGATGCGGATGAAACCATAATGTAGCTGCTTCTTGTGTCACTTCAAATTCAATGACTTTTTCCTCTCCCGGTTGCAAGGCATCATGCGGTCCGCCATCAACGGCTGCAGCAACTTCCAGCCCATGCCAGTGAAAAGTAGTTGGATCATCTAGCTCATTTATCGTTTTAATTTTCACTTTGTCACCTTGCTCAAAACGAAGCATCGGTCCTAAAAACGATCCGTTGTATCCATAGGTTTCCGTTTCAATTCCATCAAATATTTCAGTCTTACCTTTTTGTGCTCTAACTGTGTATTCGACACCTTGATCATTATCCGAAACAAGCATTGATGGGATTTTTAATTCATTTGCACCTGTAGAGTCATTTAACATCATTACCTCATCATGACTCATATGCCCTTCCATCATGTCACCCATAGTGGAATGGTCCATTTCCTCCATCTCTTCATTCATTTGGGAATGATCCATTTCCTCGTCGGCCTGCTTATTGTTGCTACAACCGCTGATAACCAATATACTCACTGCCGCTGCGGCAAGTTTTATCTTTATTCCCATTACATATTTCTCCTCTCAATTCAATTACTACTTTTTGAGTATAGCAAGAAGATATGAAAAAAATATGCATGTACTAGTTGTGTTTGAAAATCGTCATAATTTATGCATACAAATTGCACAACTGAAGGTAGTATCAAAATAAATACCGTTAGTTCCTAAATCATAAAAGCCCTTGACGACTCCAATGCGGGGTCATTAAGGGCTCCGAGAAACTAGTTTTTCCTTTTGCTTCACATAAACAAACAACACTAAACAATATTCAATTACACCAGTACAATGTTGAAACCTAAGCACTTTGCTCTTGTAATAAATTAGATATTGCCTTTGCCAAAACAGAAATCGTACGATTTATTTCTTCTTCTGTATTGTCTATTCCTCCCAGCTCTATAAGAACCATATTTTTGGCCAGGTCTTGATTATAGACTCCGTCTACATGCTCCCCTTTTTTTCCGAATATGCCCCGTGAAATCCCTGGCACCAATTTGTTTAATTGACCAGACAACCGCTCAGCGTAATCTTTATTTTTGTGAAAATCCGGATTATTTTCTCCTACAACGAAATAGATCTTACCATACGTCTGATTATTGTAAGTGAGTGTCGAGGTCTTTCTATTAGCGGAATCCCTGTGTAGGTCAATGATTACATCATACTCATTTTCCTTAATTTGTTTATCGACATAAGGACGCACCACATTATAAGCCTCGCGGAAAGCTTTATTCTTCTCTTTCATTTCATCCATTGTATCAACAGCTAGAAATTCCGTTTGAATACCATTTAAGTCAAAATGATTTTTTATCGTATCTTCAAACGCCATAATGTTTGAAGTGCTGTGATAGACAGCTGTCACATTTTCCTTATTTTGTACAATAGGTTGGAAGGCTTCATGTGAATGCGTGAAAAATACTAAGACTTTTGCAGGCATTGGTTGTAAATATGGAATATCGGATTCTACCAGATTTTCCGCGTATACTATTAGACTTTTTCCAATCGGCTCTGCCTTGTTTATTTGTACTGGTGTAGAAGGATAATTCGCGACAATAATCGGCAATAAAAATAGTGCAAATATGAAAAATGAATATGTCTGTGCGTCTCTTCTCATTATGTTCCCCTCCGAATAGAATTCTATGTATCTATTCAATAAAATAGAATTGCATTTGGAAAAGTGGAATTGACAATCCTATTAATGCGTATCTTTTTTGTTGCTAAATTTAACTTCTTTTTGTAAGATGTAAAAGCATCAGGACAAATCGTAATGATTACTATTAAAAACTAGGAGGATTTTTTACAATGAAAAAGAAGTCTTTATTCTTCTTATGGATCTATGTCAATATCCTGGACACAAAATTGTTAAGTCGTTATCAGAAACGGCATCCATTCATGGATGGTCCTGTATCCAGCGAAACCAGTTAAGTGGAAGCCCGCACTTGACAGCTTTCGCTGGATACAGGAAGTACAGCCCATGGATGTCGTTCCTGAAAAATGTGTAGGTAGGGTGAATCGAAGCCCCAATGTCTTCCTTCGATTAGGCAGCTTCCTGTCTGCACAGATCTTCTAATTGTTGCGGCGTTAAATAGTTAATTGCCCCATGGATCCGTTTTCGGTTGTACCATGATTCAATGTATTGAAAGAGGGCAATTCGTGCTGCTTCAAAGTCAATATAGGTTGTTTGATAGACTTCTTCCTTCTTTAACGTGGCATGAAAAGACTCGATGCAGGCGTTGTCATAGGGACAGCCTTTTCGACTGAAAGAGTGTTCAATATTCGTTGCTTTTACCGCTTTTTCAAAGTCTTCACTTGTGTATTGACTGCCTAAGTCGGTATGTAGAATCAGACCATCTCCTGGCCGTTGCACTTCAAGTGCGTTCGTCAAAGCTGTTAGAACGAGTTCAGTTGTCATGGATTTGGAAAACGAATAACCAACAATTTTCTTCGTGTGTAAATCAAGGACAGATGCTAGGTAGCACCAACCGTTTTTTAGCGTGTGGACATACGTAATATCGGCAACCCATTTCTCGTTAATTGTCGTTGTTTCAAAATCCTGTTCCAATAAATTGTCGCGTTCTTCTATTTGGCTTGCCGATGAAGCTGGACGGTATTTCTTCGTGATGATAGATCGGATTCCCTCTGCTTTCATGATGCGCTGGACACGTTTTAAGCTGACATTGAAGCCTTCCTTTTTGAGAAACTGATGGATTTTAGGCGCTCCGTAGCGGCCTTTACTCTCCGCATGAATGATTTTTATGCGCTCTAAAATCGCTTCGTTTTCAATTTCATACGAAGATTTCACTTTATGGAATGATTGATAATACGTACTTCTGGGCACTTCGAGTACTTCACACAAGACTTGAACCGGATGGTTCTCCTTTTCCTGTTCGATATGGTCGATAATCTCTTGGTCAGTCACTTTTTCGCGAATATGGTCATAGCCTTTTTTAGGATTTCTACCTCCTGTTGAAGGCGAAGGTTTTCCTTTTGGATCTCTGCAATTTCAGCGGGTGTCAAACCGCCCCCATTTTCAATTGGGGAATGTGCTTTGATCCATTTATAAATTGTTACTTCAGATACACCATATTCACGGCTGAGATCACTCACAGATGTGCCAGACCTGTAGAGTTCGACGATTGTTTGTTTGAATTCCTGGTTATAACGTTTTTGTTTCATTCCGGACACGTCCTCTCTATTTATTAGGATAGAGACTTAACTAACTTGTGTCCATACATCTATACTAGCTCCATTATCGATGCTAATAGTTATACTACTAACTGCTTGTGGCAATACAGATACTAATACATCTGCCCCCAAAGTGGATGATGAAGAAAAACTGTTATCAGTCTTCACAACAGTCTATCCCCTTCAATATTTCACAGAACGAATTGGTGGCAGCTATGTGGATGTCAAATCAATCTATCCAGCTGGAACCGACGAGCATACATTTGACCCGACGCAGAAGGATATGATAGCACTTGCTGATTCTGACCTATTCTTTTATATCGGGCTTGGACTAGAAGGTTTTGTGGAAAATGCGAAAAAATCGATGCAAGGCGAACATGTAAAAATGATTGCGACTGCAGAATCAATTCCTGAAGAAATGCTTCTTGAAGACGATGAAGAGGATTCAGACAATGATGAAGATAGTAGCGACGAACACGATGCTGAGTTTGATGAACACGAGGACCACGGAGCTTATGATCCTCACGTATGGATTTCTCCGGTACTAAGTGTCGAACTAGCTTCGTCGATAAAAAATTCTCTTATTGAAGCAGCACCCAATAAGAAAGCCGATTTTGAAAAAAACTTTGAATCATTACGTACTGACTTAATGGCACTTGATAATAAATTTAAAGAGATGGCATTAAATAGCACAACAAAGACGTTTTTCGTTTCACATGCTGCTTTCGGCTATATCGCAAAAACGTATGGACTTGAGCAAGTAGCAATTGCAGGTTTGAACTCACAAAGTGAGCCCTCACAAAAACAATTAGCATCTATAGTGAAATCTGCGAAGGAACAGGAAGTGAAATACGTATTTTTCGAACAAAACGTATCATCAAAACTTACCGATATTGTCAGGAAGGAAGTCGGTGCGGAATCGCTTACGCTCCACAACCTTGGAGTACTAACTGCCGAAGACATCAAAAACAAAGAAGACTATTTCTCCTTAATGGAGCGTAACATTAATACACTAAAAAAAGCATTAGATGGAAAAAAATAAAAGAATCTAAAAAGGGAATGTTCTTTCAAAGTTTGTTGCTTATGAAATGCAATCGTAAACAACTTAAACGTTGATTTTGACTCTCTGCTATTTGTCCAGTTAATATACTTACCAATAATCGCCACAACTTTGTCTTATTTTCTCCATAGATAATGGATTTTTAATGTATATCATTATATATAAGAGGGATACAAGGGAATACATCCCCGAAAATTAATGGAGGTGAATGTTTTGAAAAGATCGTTATTAGGAGCAGTTTTATTAAGCGTTTTGTTTGTTCTTGCTGCTTGTGGTGGAAAAGACGCAAGTGATGAAACGGGTCAGGTAGATACTACCGGCACTACTGGCGGATCAACCGTTAGTAATGAAATAAATATTACGGCAATAAACTTTGAATTTAATCAGGAAGAGTATACTGTTAAGGCTGGAGAAGAGGTTAAAGTAATATTTACAAACGAAGAAGGCATGCACGGGATTACTATCGCTGGACTTGACGTTGACATTAAAGGCGATGGCGAGGCAACTTTCACACCTACTGAACCAGGTGAATACACCATTTATTGTAATCTTCCCTGTGGTACTGGACATGCAGATATGAAGTCAACACTTGTTGTTACATGATTATTATTCACATTTCACAAGCTACATTAATATCATTATTTGAAAATACCCTAAAAATAGCCAGTGCATACTCATTGCACTGGCTATTTCTATATTCTTTTTTCTGTGTTGGTTTTTATCGGGTTCCGGGCTTATAGGTTTACTCCACCTTTATCTGAGCCATCATCCCATTGTCTTCGTGTTCAAGTATATGGCAGTGGATCATATACACGCCCTTATCCTTAAACTTTATAGCAATTTTCACTCTCTCTTCCGGTTTTACGGAGATACTGTCCTTCCAGCCCTGTTCATTTTCCGGTGGCGCTTCCCCATTTCTTGAGATTATTTTAAATTGGGTTCCATGGATATGGACTGGATGAATCATTCCTCCCATAGCGTCCGGTTTATTGTAAATTTCCCACACTTCGGTAACCCCTTGCTTTTGTGTGAAATCAATTCTTTCTGCATTAAATTTCTTTCCGTTAATCGTTACTTTGTCCATCATTCCAAAAAACTCCACCTTCTTTGTAACCGGTAAGTTCATCTCTTCTTCTGTTATTGAGAAATTATTCATCTCCCCCGGAAGGCTGCTGTCCTCTCCACTTTGATCAGAAACCTCAAATGGCAAAAGGATTGATTCATCTTCATTTATTAACGCTAAGCCTTTTTCAGTATTAAGCTTTGAAAAATCAACAATTATTTCTGCCCGTTCGGATGGTGTCAATGAAAGTTCTTTCAGTGTCACCGGTTCATTCAGGAAACCTCCATCCGTTGCAACTTGCACAAAGGTATCCCCTGTATTCAATTTAAATGTATAATTCCTTGCATTGGATCCATTTAATAGACGAAGACGAACCTTTTCTTTCTTTACAGTCAATTTCGGATTCAACGTCCCATTGATCAATAACGTATCGCCGATTGTTCCGTCTTCATTCATTGCCGCACTATAAGTCAATTGCTTTTTATCATCAAATGTTTTATCTTGGAAAATCAAGGGAAAGTCATTCTCCCCATACTCATTTGGTAATCCAAGACTCTTTGAATTGTCATCTTCGATATAAATCAATCCTGCAAGTCCATTGTATACCTGTTCAGCAGTGTTTCCTTTAGGATGGGGATGAAACCATAATGTCGATGCCTCTTGTGTTACTTTGAATTCGATCGGCTGTTCTTCTTCCGGCTTTATAACCGTATGTGGTCCGCCATCTACCTTCCCCGGTACCTCCAGCCCATGCCAATGAAAAGTTGTCACCTCATCCAGCTCATTCATCAATCTAATTTTCACCGTATCACCTTTGCTAAGACGAAGCACCGGACCTAAAAACGTTCCGTTGTATCCATACGTTTTCGTTTTAATACCATCGAATATTTCAGTCTCCCCTTTTTGAGCTCGAACAGTGTATACAACTTCATTTTCATTATCGCTTTCAAGCACAGGAGGCAATTTTAATTCATTCTTCCCTGTTGAATCGTTTAAACTCACCACCTTGTCGTGGCTCATATGCCCCTCCATCGTTTCCATATCCATCTTGGAATGATCCATTCCTTCCATTGAATTAGATCCCCCATTATTCATATCCATATTTTCATTTTCTTCATTGGTGTTATTATTGGGGGCTTTATTATTTTCCATATTTCCAGCGCAAGCCGATACAAGTAGAGCCATCATTAACACTCCAAATAGTGGTACTCGGTTTTTCATTGCTTCCCTCCTGTGTTGTCATGCATATACGTTAATGTCTCCGTTTTATAAAAGACGATTCGTTCCAATTTCAGGGACTATTAATCAATGCATTATCGTGTAATTACCAAAAAAACTTCAACATTAAAATGGCTATTCCTCCGCTCGAACGAAGAAATAGCCATAGTTTATTATTTCGGTTGTATTACAAATCACTCTAACTCATGAAGGTGTTGGAATGGTTCATTTTGTTGTTAATTTTTGATATTCACTTTCTGAAGACGCAATGCATTTAACACCACGGACACAGAGCTGAAGGCCATCGCTGCACCAGCTACCCATGGCGCTAACAAGCCAATTGCCGCAATCGGTATCCCGATCGTATTGTAAATAAATGCGAAGAATAAATTTTCTTTGATATTCCGCATTGTTTTTCGGCTCATGATAATCGCATCCGCAACACTATTTAAATCTCCCCGCATCAACGTGATATCAGCTGCTTCTATAGCGATGTCCGTTCCGGTTCCGACTGCCATTCCAACGTTTGCCATTGCAAGTGCTGGCGCGTCATTGATACCGTCCCCGACCATCGCTATCTTCTTGCCTTGTTCCTGAAGCTTTTTAACCTCTTCACTTTTCTGTTCTGGCAACACTTCCGCAATGACGTGGGACAGACCTACTTGACGGGCAATAGCCTCTGCGGTACGTTGGTTGTCACCCGTAAGCATGATGACTTCTAGACCTAGCTCCTGCATTCGGGCAATCGCTTCTTTTGATGTCTCTTTCACTGTATCCGCGACAGCAACAACACCCGCAAGTTCGTGATCCACTGCAATGAGCATCGCTGTTTTCCCTTCGCTTTCCAGTTGTTCCATTGATGCTTCCGAATCCAAGATTACGATGTTATGCTCATGCATCAATTTTCTCGTTCCAACTAACACTTCTCTGCCACTTACTACAGCCCGAATTCCATAGCCCGGTAAAGCTTCAAAATCAGTTGCTTCAAGAAGTTCAATATTTTTTTCTTTCACACCACTTACAATTGCCTGTGCCAATGGATGCTCCGATTGATTTTCAGCTGTTGCAATCAGTTGAAGGACTTCCTCTTCGTTAAAGCCGTCAGCCACCGAAATATCTGTCAAAGCAGGTTCACCTTTTGTGACGGTTCCCGTTTTATCCAAGACTACTGTATCGATGGATTGAGTGTTTTCCAAGTGTTCGCCACCTTTAAAGAGCAGCCCCATTTCAGCAGCCCTACCTGAACCTGCCATAATCGACGTCGGTGTTGCTAAACCAAGTGCACAAGGGCAAGCGATGACCAAAATCGAGATAGTCGGAATCAAAGCCGAACGGAAATCACCCGGTGTTACTGCAAAATACCAAATAAAGAACGTGGCAATCGCAATAACGACAACTATCGGTACAAACACACCGGAAATCTTATCCGCTAAACGTTGGATTTCCGCCTTGGATCCTTGTGCTTCCTCAACCACTTTTACGATCTGTGCTAAAGCTGTATCTTTCCCTACTTTTGTTGCTTTTATTTGCAACGAACCATTCTTATTAATCGTTGCACCAATTACAACATCGCCCGTAACTTTATCAATCGGTATACTTTCGCCCGTTATCATCGATTCATCAATCGCAGATCGGCCTTCAATGATTTCCCCATCCACCGGAATCTTTTCACCCGGTTTGACTAGGATAATATCTCCTGCCACTACATCTTCAATCGGGATTTCTTGTTCGGTGTTATTTCTCAAGACTCGGGCTGTTTTAGCTTGCAAGCCAAGTAGCTTTTGAATAGCCTGACTCGTTTTTCCTTTTGCACGAACCTCAAATAACTTACCAAGTACAATTAATGTGATAATGACAGCAGATGCTTCAAAATAGAGCTCTGGCATTCCAGTGCTGCCTGCCGCCATCCATTCTAACGTAAGATAGAGGCTGTAAAAGTATGCCGCGCTCGTACCAAGTGCAACCAATACGTCCATGTTGGCACTTTTATTCCGTAAAGCATTGAAAGCACCTTTATAAAATTGGGCACCTACAATAAATTGAACCGGCGTAGCAAGCGCAAGCTGCATCCATGGATTCATTAGAACATTGGGCAAATAAATAAATGAAAGAAATTCAAAATGAGCTACCATTGTCCATAATAAAGGAGCCGTCAGAATCAGCGAAATAATAAACTTCCTCTGCTGCTTCTTGATTTCTTGCTCTTTATGATCCATCTTATTTTGCCCATCTTGCTTCGGAATCAATTCATAGCCCAATTTTTTAACAGCAGTAATCATGTCAGAAGTTTGAACCTGTTTACTGTCATATTCAACTGCAATTGTTTCTAGCGCGAAGTTGACGTTGGCATTAGCTACCCCATCCATCTTACTGATTCTTTTTTCAATCTTTGTCGCACAAGCTGCGCAAGTCATCCCCGAAATATCAAAAGAGACTTTTTCTTGAACGACACTATAGCCGAGCTTTTCAACCCTTTCCTTAAACTCATTGACATTCGTTTTGTCTGGGTCATAGACGATTGTCGAACGTTCCAATGCAAAGTTCACATTTGCTCGTTCAACGCCCTCTATTTTGGAAAGCCCTTTTTCAATCCGGTTGGCGCATGCTGCACAGGTCATTCCATTAATTTGTAACGTTTTCTCTTGAGTTGCCATCCAGCATCCCTCCTATACGTAGTGGGGGTATATTTATTTTAAAAAGAAAGATCATACCTGAAGGTACGATCTTATCCGCCGCCTTCTATCTTCATGCGATATGAGCGGAAGATTATTTGTTGACTAAACCCTCTATCTCATAATATCCGAAATCAGACGATGTCATACCCTTGTTCTTCAATCGTTTCTTTTATCTGATCCAATGTTGTTTTCTGGCTATCAAACTCTACGGAAACCTCATTACTGCCAAGATCCACCTTTACGGAGGATACACCTGTAAGATTACCTACGCTTGTTTCGATTGAATTAACGCAATGATTACATGACATTCCTTGTACTTTCAATGTGTCTCTCATTTTGACGACCTCCTAGTCAGTTATTGCTTTAAATTTACTATACCCCGAATGGTATGTCAAGCGGTAAGTAAAAAGTTTTTTCTACAGCCCTTTATTTCGTCATCGTTTTCATGACGTCCATCAGTTCCTTAATGGCATTTTCACCATTTTGCCCTTTAATCGCGTTTGCTACACAATGGTGCGTATGATCTTCTAACAAGGCCAAAGATACCTTATTCATCGCTGATTGGATGGCGCTGATTTGATGTAAAATGTCCACACAATAGCGGTCATTATCGACCATCTGATGAATCCCTCTCACTTGCCCTTCAATTCGTTTTAACCTGTTAAGGAGCTGCTGTTTATTGGGTTGGACCGTTTTTCTTATTGATTCCTGCAAGTCTACTCCCCCCTTGTAATTAAATTTCCAACTCTCCTGTCCATTGAGCAATACCACCCTCGAGATTATAAACTTGCTTGAAGCCGTTCTCTAACAAGAGATTCCCGCTTTCCATTCCCATACGTCCTGTATGACAAACAAAGATAATTTTCTTATCATTAGGCAGTTCAGTATATCTCGACGGAATCTCCTCAAATGGGATATTTATTGAGCTGGGTACTCTACTTTGCGAAAATAATTCCGGTTCCCTTAAATCGACAATAACCATATCTTCTTTACTGTTGATCATTTCCATAAGTGTCTCCGTATCAACTATATCTGGATAAGTAATATTTTCTGGAACTCCTTTTGATATTCCATTTAAGGAGGCCACTACCGCAATAACAATAGCTACAATCAAACCAGATAATAACAAAAGCCTGTTTTTTATATTCATTATTCAACGCTCCTCATAGAATACCCCATACCCCTATAATATCATTATAAAGTTATATGTTCAAGTAAAATTAATGATCCTGGTCATTCATGACTTTAAAATACCATTGGGTTCCCATGTCTAGTTCGATAAGATGGTAGTGATCGAAAGCAAAAAAGATTAGAACAGAAAATTATTTAATTTTACTGCGGGTCATCGATTTAAAAATGAAACGAACTGCATATAGGATTAATGGACCTTTCCATCACATATTCTCTTGAAGGTTCATAACCTAATAAATATGATAATAAGGAGAGAGATATGATGACTTTGCCAGCAGTTGACCTTGGAATTATGGCTGAACATCTGAGCACTCATGAGGGTGTAATTAACAAACTGAAAATGTATGATACCTCGGCTGACAATGCCATTTTAAAGGATTTGATCAGATTGCATATGAATATCCTGAGAAACCATGTAACTGCCATGCTAGGTCTTATAAACCCAGACCAAGACGAAGAAATTCATTTGCCCGAAATGGAAAAATTCCATTTTGATATGGGAACGGTGATCCTTTCCGATTTTGAAAAGGATATAACCCTGGAATGCAAAGCAACGGCCAAATTGATGGGTAGCGATAACTTTAACTAGGCATTAATGATGAAAGATGCAAATGTCAAAAATGTTCATTTGCAAATGGCATACCAAGATATTACTATGCAAATGTTGTATGACCATTTACTACAAACAATGAATTTAGAATTTATCCCGAGAGTAAGCAAGGAAGTTCAGCGCCTAACCTTTCGAGAATATTACCATGTTTCAAATGAGTGAGGATTAAGACGGAGAGGGAACGTTGAAAATAGAAGAGAATTCATACCATTTTTATCATTACTTTCATATAACAAAATCTGATACTACTGGAGGGGGTCAAGTAGAGGCTTCCAGTTTTATTGATTTATGCTTAAGTTCCAGACAAGAAAAGGTAATTGCAGATAATACCAATTGACACGGAGTTCCACAACCAAGGGCAGTATACTTCCGTATGTGCATTTGGCGAAAAATATTAGAACCAAAAATTAAAACGAAAGCGATTGGGAAAGGTTATCCAATCACTTTCGTTGTTTTATGGGCATCTTTTCCCCTGCTTTAATGTAGAATGACTTATATTCCGCGCCAATAATTTTCCCGATTAAGATCGATTCAGAAATTGAATAATTTAAATGGCATATTCCCTATTTTGCTTATATGGACGGCCATTATAATGAAGTAAGAAATTTAACTTCCAGAAATTGCACTATAGACAGCAGCAGAAAATTCTGCGCGTGTCGCTTCTTTCCCTATATTAAAGTTTTTTGTTTGAAACACCGTTGTCTGATCCAATGTCTTCAGAGCATGAATTGCCTCGCTAGCCCAGTGACTTGTTGGTACATCATTATAATTTGGCGCGCTTGGAACTGTCCCATCCACTTGTTTTTGAAGGTCAAATGCACGGTCTACTATGGCTGCAAGATGTGCACGTGTAAGTTTGTCTTTTATACCAAACTCACCTGTTGAATAACCTTGAAGGATTCCCGCTTCATTCAAAGCCGCGATATCGGCTGCATATTGGTGATCAGGCGCGACGTCCGTAAATGTCACTTCGGTGGATGCCTTTAATTTGAGCTCACGATTTATCATTGCTGCCGCTTGACCTCGTGTAATTGTCTTTTCGGGTTTAAATGTGGAATCTTCATACCCCTTTATGACGCCAATTTCGTTTAATGCAATGATTGCCCCGAGAGCAGGATGTTCTACAGGTAAATCTTTAAAAACTTCGCTCATCTGTTCATCTGATTGTGACTGTAATGAGTCAAAAGCTACTTTAGAAATACTTGCTACACGTTTGGCACCAGCGTACTTTGGAGCCCAATAAGGATCTGTTTTCAAATTCGCTTTAAGTACTCCACGGCTCTTTGCTGAGATAAATTCGTTATTTCCTAAATAGATTCCCGTGTGTGAAATGCCTTTTTTGTACGTATTTGCAAAAAACACAAGATCTCCAGGCATCAGATCTTCTTTGCTTACGGAAGTACCGACCTTAAATTGATCTTCCGAAGTTCGTGGTAGACTGATGTTTAACTTGTTGAAAACGTATCGTATATAACCCGAACAATCAAACCCTGATGGAGTTGTGCCTCCGAACTGATAAGGTGTACCATAAAACTTTACGGCGTAGGATGCAATCTCATTTGAACTTGCAGCGCTGACCTTATTGAAAGTCGTAATTTGAATCGTACTAATAAGAAACACAGCCATTACTAATTGATATACACGTATTTTCATTTTCCACCCCAACTGTTATATTTTCTCTATTTACTCTGTACTGTTCAATTTCTAGGTTAACTTTAGCACAATGATTATGAATTTCGCTTTACAATAACATGACATTCATATTACTAATTTTAGGATTTATAATGCAGAAGTACGAAGCTTGATGAACTGAAGTTTCAAAACATAATAAAATGCCCAGTAAATTTTACTGGGCATTTCAGACTGTAGACAAAAGGGTTGGAAATCGTCACGATTTCCAACCCTTTTTCCATTTTGGCACTAAAATCAGAGAAATAATCCCGACTTGGGCTCGGATACTCCTCTGGTTTACGCCGTGATTGGCGTATTCCATGTCCAATTGGCCAACTTCTTCAAATTCATGGCAGCAAAAGTTAGCATCGCCTGCATGGACAATTTTTTCAACCCTCGTTGGGTAGTCCATCGCATGCCATGCTTTTCTTTGGCATCCGCAAATACACGCTCGATCGTTTCTTTACGCTTGCCGTAGATTTCTTTGATTTCATGATGATGCCTTAAATCTTCCGCTATATCCAAGTGGTCTTGCCAGATGTGTCGCTGGATCATCTTCTGACGATTCTGACTGTGCGTACACTGGTCGATGACCGGGCAGGCTGCACAGATGGCAGGTTCAGAGGCATACTGTCGATACCCTTCTTTCGTGGTGGTGCGGTAGTTCAAGATCTGCCCTTCCGGACAGAGATAGCAATCATGGTATTCATCATAGACGTACTCACTTTTCTTGAAGAACTCTTTCTTCGTCATTGGCCGCTTATACGGAAGAACGGGAAGCATCTGATTTTCCAACAGGTAATTCGCGATAGCTGGTGTCTTGTAGGCAGCGTCGGCAGCAACGGCAACCGGTCTTCCGACTTGATCAATAATTTTTTCTACCAATGGCTCAAGCAGCTGACTATCGTGGATATTACCTGGCGTCACGATGTTTGCCAGCACGAATCCTTTCTCGTCTGTAGCTGCATGGAAGGAATAAGCGAATTGCTTGGTCCGTTCATCTTTTACATAGTAGCCGCTTTCCGGGTCCGTCGTGGATTCCTTGATCTCCTTGTACTCTTCCTTCTCAAACTTCTCCGGCGGAAATGGCTTCTTCCCATTTTCCACGCGGTCGATATTCAATTCTTCCTGCAGTTTCTTTTCATACGCTTTGGTCTCTTTCCGAACGACTTTCTTTTGGAACTTCCGCTTATTTGCGCTTGCCTTTACGTGAGTAGAATCGATGAAGACGTGGTCGGGGCTCAATAACCCTCTATCAGCTACTACTTTCAAGACCCGGTAGAAAATCTGTTCAAACAAATCCGTCTCTGCGAATCGGCGAATATATTTTTTTCCGAACGTGGAGAAATGGGGAACTTCGGTATGAAAACCGAAGCCAAGGAACCAGCGGTATGCCACGTTCGTTTCGATTTCTTTAATGGTCTGCCGCATGGAGCGGATGCCGAAGGTATATTGGATGAATGTCATCTTGATTAAGACCACAGGATCGATACTGGGACGACCGATGGGTGAATACAAATCCTCGACGAGTGGATAGATAAACGAAAAGTCGATTGTCGCGTCCAGTTTCCGCACTAAATGATCTTGCGGCACCAACTGCTCAATCGTGAGCATCTCCAACTGTTCGCGTTCATTAATCTGGTTCTTCGTCATCATGTCCATCACCTCAAATAAATGTTCAACAGGTATCCAGTTGATTGGAGCGGAGGAGGCGACTCCTGCGGGAACAGCACGAGCCGAAGACCCTGGACTGAGCGTAGCGAGGGAAGCGGCTGAGGCCGTGCCCGCGGAAAGCGTCCATCCGCAGCGGAAATCAACTTTTCCTGGCGTTTACTCTATTGTAAAAGAAAAAAGACTGTAGGCAAACCCCAAATTTCCGGAGTTTGTCTACAGTCTGAAATGCCCAGTAAATTTTACTGGGCATTTTATTATCTTCGAAGAAAAAAAGTACTATATTCCAAAAGAATTAACGACGATTGAAAAAATAAATCCAGCAAACGCTATTAAAACACGCGAATTTATTTTCCAAGGCATGTGGCCAGGAGTAAACATTAATGGAAGGCAAATGAATATTTATCGAATTGATGAAGAGGTAAATCTTCATGACACAGAAATATGGGGAATTTCCAATGATAGCGGCATGGGAATGATGGGTGGAACAGTTCATCCCTTTCATGCTCAAATTTAATGAAATGACTTCCAATACTACAACCAAAACATTCGAATTCAACTTTATCTTGAATGACGCCATATCCTAGCTTTTCGATACGTGCCGTAAAATCACATTTGTTTTTCTGGGTCATATACGATTGCCGAACTTTCCAAAGCAAAGTTGACATTTGCTTTTTCAACACCTTCAATTTTAGATAAACCCTTTTCCATACGGTTTGCACACGCAGCACATGTATTCCGTTGATCTGCAGTTGCCATTTATATCCCTCCAATACTATCTCGGGGTATGAAGATTTGAAAAAAGAAGAAGATGTAACACCTTCTAGTTAAGCCTGTTGCTTATTCGGTTGGCCGGTTTTCTTTGTCGATTCTGACATATGATCACACCCCCCAATTTCTTTTATACCCCGTATCCCTAAATTAGAACTTACTTCTTGGGAGTGCAATGATCTTGTATCGACAGTGACCACCACACTACATAGTCAACAACTTTTTTATTTCTTCTTCATTTCTTTCGAATCCAATCAATACTTTCGGCTTGGTTCTCAATCCTAGAAATGATTTTTCTTTGAATACGAATGCTGGGACAACCCGCGAGCCACTTACTTTAATGAGCTCTTTCTCTTTCTCCGGTTCAACCGATAAGTCGTAGCCAATATAGGGAATATTATGTTCTGCCAAAAATGTTTTTGCCTCTTGGCAATCTGAACATGTCGGTCTTGTATAAAGTTCAAACTGAGCATTCTTCATATATTCTTCCTCCCTCTATAAATGTTGATGTATCAACGGTTCAACCCGTTGTAAGGGTGTCAAAAAATATTTTTTTCAACACACTGTGTAACTTTCTAGTTTGATCTTTGAATATTCAATCCACCTTGGGTACGCTACGCGGTTACCGCTGGATAATATTGGTTGCGGTAATAATTCCATATACGATGCACTATGGATCTCCGCATTGCTTATGATGACGTACCCTCCCATGTCTCTTGGCGTCTTAAGCACCTACATTCCTTCGTTCGGTCTAGTCATAAGGCGGAGGCTGGCGAAGCTCCTATAGGGACTCACTGGTCTGATGGAAAAATATAATGCCGGCTTCTCCGTGTCATCCAATTTTCTAGTCATTCACTCAAAATATAATGCTTAGGCAGCTCTTTCGAGCTTGGGAATGTCCCTCATCATTTGCTTGGCATCAAATGCCATATGCTTCGTACAGATTGCGTGCAGTACTTTCAGTAGTTTTCCACAGAGAACTACAATGGACTGTTTTTTCCGTAATGGGTTCACTTGCCTTGTTGTGTAATACTCGTGCAGTTGTCTAAATGCCTTGTTATGCCGGATCATCGGCATCATGACTCGGAAGAGCAGCGCACGTAGCTGGCTTCTTCCTCTTTTTGATATGCGTTTCTGTCCTTTGTGTTGTCCTGAAGAATTCTCCCTGAGTGTCAATCCCGCGAGTTTGAGTAGTTGGCGTGGATGGTCATAATGGGCGAAACTGCCGACTTCGGATAGTAGATCGATAATGGTTACGTCCCCAAGACCGGGAACTGTTTGGAGATACTCATACTCAACCGTCATCTGAATGAGTTCAGTCAGTCTTTCTTGAAGGGACTTTAGCTCTTTTTCAAGTTGGCGATAACGTTGGACAAGTGTGGTGATCTCAATACGGGCCATCGTATGTCCTTCTGTTACGCCAATGGAAATAAGCGCTGAATCAATGAGTTTCCTAGCTTTCGGTATCTGAGGGGACTTCAGTCCCTCGACCTGCCGATAGATCTCAACCAGTTCAATTGGCTCTTTACCCGCTACGTCGACTGGGAATGGTGTACATTCCAGTACGGCGAGTGCCATTTTACCGAAGTTAGGAAACACTTGTTGAAACTCTGGAAAATAGCGATCCGTCCAGCGAATTATCTTGTTTTTCACAGTGTTCATTTCTTCGGTGAGATTACCTCTAAGTGTCGCACCGACACGCAGCTCAGCCTCCGTCTCTTTCAAGATACGCGGATAACTGTATCGACCGTCTTTCACTAATCGGGCGATGACGAGGGCATCTTTAGCGTCGTTCTTCGTCTGGAGGTTGTCGTCAAGCTCCTTGGATTTCTTTACATGCATTGGATTACACACGACGAGGGGGATGCCCCGATCGTCGAGAAAGTAAGCTAGGTTGAGCCAGTAGTGGCCGGTCGGCTCGATGCCGATAATGACATCGGTTTTGCCAAATTGTCTCTTGGCGTCGAGAATGCATTCATAGAAGTATTCGAATCCTTGTCTCGATTGGTAGACAGGAAACGATTTCTTAAGGAGCAGGCCACGTTCATCGACCATGCACGCATAATGTGTGCGTTTGGCGATATCCATCCCAATGACTAGCGTTTTATCGGTGACTTGATTAATTTTAGCGTTTTGCGTAAAATTCATGATGAGTCCTCCTTGGTATTAAATTAGGGGTCAATTCGTGCAGATTTGACACCCCGCATCATACCAAGAGGGCTTTTTGTGTTCAAGTCCCCGAAAAAACTTCTAACAGGAATGCTCCTATTTATTTTAGGATAAACCTCAAAAGCATTTATTTTACCTCGATGACATATGAATAAACAGATACCTTGCCATTAAATTGGAACTCTGCCCATAACTTGTACTTGCCGGCTTCCGTTATGACTGCATCAAATTGTGTTTCATTATCTGATGCTGGATGTACATGAATAAATTTTTCGGCATTTTCATCTAAAATTACGACATGGTCTAAAGCCCCTAAGTATGGTTCCGGCACTTCGCCTTTCGTATCGAATTGCAAAATGATGACCTGACCCGCTTCAAACGTAGTAGCGTTTATCTCAACCGAACGGCCATCTACTGTTTGTGTTCGTTCTTGATCAACAGCTAAATCATTTGAAGTGTGGCCAAGCTGATGAGCGTGTCCAACATGAAGATTGATTGGCGAGACCGCGTAGGATAGATTTTTTGGTGCGATATCTACAAATACTTTGTATTCGTTATCCGATAGCTCTTTTCGCAACGTATAGATGCCACCACCATGTTTTTCAGGATGACCATGGTAATACTCTTGTAGATCAGCTCTTATAATAATTAAGTGCATCTCTTTTTCATGGGAGATTCCTAATTCAGGTACGTTGCCTTCATTGTCTTTCAATTCGATTGTAATAACGCCATCTTCGTACGAGACACTTGTTGTCAATTCACTTTCTCCAGTAACTGCGTGGTGATGTTCAGTGTGATGATCCATCTGAAATTCCTCCCTCTTAAATGTTAATGAATCAACGGTTTGACCCGCTGTCTTAGCGCCTAAAATATTTTTTGACACAACGTTAAACCATATTTATTTGATACTTGAATCTTCAAACAGACAAGGACACGCTACGTGGTAATCGTTAGATAATACTAGCCGAGGTGATGATGCTATATACGATGCGCATGGATCTCCACATAACCTCGTTTTTGTTTTTATCCTTTGTGCTAGACAAAAACGGCAATGGATCTGTATGCATATGGCTAATAATTGTTTGCACAGCACGACATGTTTTCCTTTGTTGTTTGAGGGTGACAATGTGATTCGGGTTCTGGCGCTTTTTCAATAGCTATCCACTTTCCGCGCTTGAATTGGATTATCATCACTATTGCACGGAATGCGATATCGGTTCCTATCGCTATCCATACTCCCGCAAGCCCCCAGCCAAGTTTGATTCCAAGGAAATAAACAAGTACAGTCCTCACGGCCCACATCCCAAGACCGGTTAGATACATTGGAATTTTCGTGTTATTTGCACCCTGAAATGCACCTGTTAGCACCAATAGAACTGCTAAAAATGGCTGGAATATACCCGAGATTTTCAAAGCAATGCCTATATCTCCAATTACTTGCTGGTCTTCTGTGAAAAAACTACCAGCCCAATCGCCAAGGAAGAAAAGCGTGGCACCGAGAATGGTCATTGCACCCACTGCGATATAAGTTGATAATTTTGCATAATGCTTAGCTTCTTCAAAGTTACCCCCACCGATTTGCTGACCAACCAAGATTGTTGCAGCAGTAGCAAACCCATAGCCAATCATGTAGGAAAATATCTCTACATTGCCTGCAATTTGGTGGGCCGCAAAGGCATTTGTTCCAAGGGCAACGACAAAACCGAAGTAGACAATCTGCCCGGCACGCATAATAAGCCTTTCGCCAGCAGCAGGGGTGCCAAGTGTTGTAAGTTCAATCAAATGAGTCTTATCCAGACTCCAGTAATCTCTTCGGAAGGCAAGTGTTTTAACCCGGTTAACATAGTAGAATAATGCAATGCTGCCAATCAATCGTGCGATAACCGTTGCTAATGCTGCCCCTACAATACCCATCTCAGGTATGAATAAAAATCCAAAAATAAGAACATAATCCAAAACTGCATTGACAATGTTGATTACAATACTGATTTTCATTGGTGTTTTAGTATCCCCGACCCCACGTAAAATCGCACTTAATACAAACATGAAACTCATAAGAATCGAAGGGATTCCCACAATTCTAAAATAAAGGGAACCTGCCTCAAGAACCTCAGCATCTATCCCCATCAATTTCAATAGTGGTTCAGCAAAAAACAATGTAAGGATTCCCATTAATATACCGAATACCGCTGCAAGAACGATGGATTGCTGCGATATATGCCTGACTTTCTCTAGTTGTTTCGCACCAAGATAGTTTGTAATCCTGACGTTGGCTGCTACCCCAATCGCCATAAATAGAGCAAAATATATGGCTAATACTGCATTGGTTACTCCAACAGCCGTAACTTCAACCAAGCCAATTTTTGACACAAAGTATGTATCTACAAAGCCGACAAATGTCTGAAAGAAATTTTCGATAACTGCAGGAATTGCCAGCACCATAATAATTTTTATGCGCCCTTTGTTTGTTTCCGGCATGTTAATTTTTTCATTTATGCGATTCAACTTCTGACCCCCTTTGAAAGTGGAAACTACGCTAGATGTAATCATTCCTAGATTAGATGCTGTGCGACAAAACATATTGCCTCTTAGCCTAAAATCTACACAGTTGTAGAGCGATCTCTTAAGGAGCAGGCCATGTTCATCGATCAGGTTTTAGAATTATCAGGACGAGTCCTCCTTTGTTGATAAATTAGGTGTCAATTCATCAGATTTGGCATCCCGCGCCATACCAAAAGGGCTATTTCTGTTAAAGTCCCCAAAAAAGCTTCCAATAGTAATGATCTTTTATTTCGATCACGTTTATAACTCCCAGAACACAACCTTATATACAACATAGGGGTATAAGGTTTACAAAAAATACATACCCATCATTCCGCTTCGTTAATCTTTTACAGAAGTAAAAATGAGTTGTTCACATCATAATATACATCCGTGTAGTATATAAAATATCTGATTCCATACAAAAATATCAGTGACCGAAGCAGTATTGCTGCCATAGACTGACTGTCTTAATGGTGATGATGGCTTCCCAACGCTTCGGGTTTCACTCAGCATGAAATTGGATCGTCGTTCAGATGAGCAGACCATTTTGATCTTCATTATTAAATCTACTTCTTGCATACCCTTCCCAGGTATTGTAACATTTAAACGTCAGAACTTTTAAAGGAAGGTGTGTTATATCAACATGCAAACTGAGAAAAAAGTAAAATTAGCGGTCAATGGCGGGATTTCTTTCGGTGCTAAGTTAAATGCTAAACAATTATTGGTCCTTGCTGACATTTTGGGAGATCAAGAGTTGGAGTTAACGACATTTCAACAATTATATATTGAAGTATTAGAACGTGACGTTGACCTTATTCAAATGAAATTTAGCGAGGTCGGAATATCGTGCTATCGGGTCGGAAATTATGTAAAAAGCTTGCGCCATTGCAATTTTTGCAAAGGGGCAGAGGAAGAAGGCATGCCTGTCGCAATCGAGCTGAATAACCGTATTGCGGGAAGGCCTGTTCCTTTTACACTTCGACCTGCCTATACCGGCTGCCCAATTGGATGCGGAGAACCACTCGTCAATGACATTGGTGTCATCAAATCACGGAATGGATATGACTTGTATATCGGTGGGAATGCAAAAGGTGCTTACGCGAAAACAGGCGCACTTTTTCTAGAGCAGGTGCAACCAGAGGAGTTATACAGCGCCGTCGATAAAGTGATTGACTTCTATGTGGAAAATGGTAAGAAGAGAGAGCCATTTTACAAATTCGTAAATCGTTTCGGGGTAGAACGTATTAAACAAGAAATTGCTCTTTAAAAGAGTATGCAAATGATCAATTACCCTTTTCCATATTTGACTTCAACTAATAAATTTTTGGCATGAGATTGATAATCCCGTTTTGATGAATAATCAAGACGGGGTTTACCTATTTCCAAAAGAGACACCAAAAACTTGACAAACCTTATACCAAATAAATCCCTTTATGTTGGATAAACGTTTGTAATAGAGCCCTTTGAAGCTATCTCCAGCTTTTTTTCAACCCCACACTAGATTCTTCATTATCCTGAGATGTGGGTAATATAGCTTTTCAAACACATTATGTAACAACAAAAATAGGAACATCAATCCGTATGCGAATTGTGTCCCAAAATGCTGTTTTATTTAATGTTTTTCTCCTTGTCATCCGAATTTCTTAAGGAAAATTAGGCGTTTTGATTAAAAAGAGTATCACATTCAATGGCTACTTATTTAACACTTAATTTCTTAACAAGTTCGTTTATCATCTCCTCATTCATTGGCCCCATGATCTTTTGATTGATTAACCCATCTTTGTCAATTATATAAGTGTTTGGAATCGTTATTATATTATACATGTCCATTACTTTCCCGTCATTATCTAACAGAATAGGGAAGGTTAAACCATACTCATCGACAAACTTCTTAATACCGCTGCTCCCTCCTCTCTCTTCCGACGTCATATTGACTGCGATGATTTCCACATTTGCAGTACCCTTATTCCTTTCATAATACTTTTGCATATACGGCATCTCAACCTTACATGGCCCGCACCATGATGCCCAAAAATTAAGGATAACTATTTTTCCTTTATAATCCGTCAACTTTACTTTATCCCCCGAAAGCGTAGTCAATTCGAAATTCGGTGGTACATTTCCTTTTTCAAGTCCGGACTCTATTCCTGATTCTTCATACCCAGTTTGAACTAAATTGTTTTGTTCATTTATCGCTGTATCAGACTTCACGATCCTAACAATCAATCCACTGATAATTAATATTGCTATTAGAATACCTACAGCCCTTTTCACTGCATTCCTCCTTCTTGTTCCATTCAGCTCACAATAAATTGGCCAACCATCCCTAATTCTTTATGTCCTGGAATTGTACAATAAAATTCATAAACCCCTGATTCAGTTATGGTAAATGAAAGTGTCTCCGTGCTTTCAGGTGTAGCATGTAGATGTAGCATGTTTTTATTCTCCCCATGATTATGTAGAGATTCACTTATCAATTTAATAGCGGTACTACGGATTTCGATATCATGTTCAATGTCGTCCATGTTTTTAAGCGTTAATGTAATTGGTATGTCTTTCTCTACGACAACTAGACTTTTGGAGTACTTCATATTGGCGGTTTCCAATACAACTGTTTGCCCTTTCCTTTGATGGCTTTCAGCCGGCTTAGTCTGCCCCGATTTTTGATCCTCAAATCTTTCTGCAATTGAATCTCCACCTATAACTATAAGGACTGTAAAAGCGGCCAGCGTCAGCGGCTTTAACATCCATTTTTTTGTACTTACCTTTGAGTCTTTTGCAGTTTTTAAAATTGGAATAATAAACAGCGTGCTGACGGATAAAAGCAAGAAAATTTGAATAAGATTGATTGACTGGTCTACACGAATCATCTCTCCAACCATCGCCCCCATCATGCCACCCATTAACCCAGCCATAAATCCCTCTACTACAGAAAGAGTTCCAAAACACACTCCACATAACGAGCCCGCTAAAACACCAATGGCCATTGAAAGGATTGTTGAAAGGAATAAGTCGCCTTGATAAGTTACACCTAATAGGACACCCGCAGTCAAACCTACATTCATACCATAGAACATTGAAATGATCATTCCATGCATTATCCCTAGCTTTTTTTTCAGTATCGCAGCCGATATGACGACTATGAATGTTAACAAACCGAGAGAACTTAGTACAAAAAATTGATAATCCCCCATTGATCCTCCACCCCAATTGTAAAATTATGGTTGTTTATATATCATTACGCCGGCAATATACCTTATAAGGGTATGCATTAAAACCACTCAAAATGATTAATGTGCAGTTAGAATTTTCGCGTGGCAAGTATTGCATAATCCTTGCATATTTATTGGGTATAATTAACACATACTGAAAATTAGACATGAAAGGAGGTAATGATGTGTCGAATCACTCACATCATCACCACAAACCGGAAAAACATTCTGCATCAGAGCATCACCATGTTCAACATGACCATCATTCCCATGAAGAACATCAAGGGCATCACGGGCATCACGATCACCACGCACATATGGTAGAAGATTTCAAAAGACGTTTCTATATTTCGCTCATTGTCACAATCCCTATCTTAATTTTGTCGCCAATGATTCAAATGTTTTTAAACGTCGACTGGCGTTTTACAGGGGATATGTATATTCTTTTCGCGCTATCCTCTTTCGTATTTTTTTATGGTGGTTGGCCATTTCTTGTTGGAGCTAAGGACGAGTTAAAAAGTAGAAACCCTGGAATGATGACATTAATTACTTTGGCGATTACGGTTGCCTATGTTTATAGTACAGCGGCAGTTTTCGGCTATGCAGAAAATGATTTTTTCTGGGAACTTGCTACTTTAGTCGACATTATGCTACTTGGCCATTGGATTGAAATGCGTTCTGTCATGGGGGCTTCAAAGGCATTGGAAGAGTTAGCAAAACTGATGCCTTCAGAAGCACACCTAATCGATGCCGATGGAAATATTAAAGAGGTTGATGTAACTGAATTGAAACAAGGGGATCATGTACTCGTCAAGCCTGGTGAGAAGGTACCGGTTGACGGAACGATACTTGAAGGTAAATCGACTATTGATGAGTCGATGCTTACGGGTGAATCGGTTCCTGTGGAAAAAGAAGCTGGATTAGAGGCGATTGGTGGATCGATTAATGGGGAAGGCTCCTTAGTTATCTCAGTCATGAAAACCGGAAGTGAGACGTATCTTTCACAAGTAATCACCTTAGTGAAGGAAGCACAAGAATCAAAATCGCGCGCACAGGACCTTGCCAACCGTGCTGCGAAGTGGTTGTTTTACGGTGCACTCGCTGC
The DNA here is from genome assembly GCF_002077155.1 of Sporosarcina sp. P33. Classification (GTDB taxonomy): domain Bacteria; phylum Bacillota; class Bacilli; order Bacillales_A; family Planococcaceae; genus Sporosarcina. Next base: position 887,146 of record NZ_CP015027.1, read on the forward strand.
TGGACTGATTACGTTCATAATTTGGATTTCACTAGGATATTCCGTTTCATTTGCCATGGAAAGAATGGTGACGGTTTTAATCATCGCTTGTCCGCATGCTTTAGGGTTGGCAGCTCCATTGGTTGTAGCAGTTTCAACATCGATTGCAGCAAAAAATGGACTTCTCATCCGAAATCGGGCCGCTTTTGAAGGTGCTCGAAATATTGAAGCCATCGTTTTCGATAAAACCGGCACACTAACAAAAGGTGAATTCGGTGTAACGAACATCTTTACATTTGGGGACTTTAGTGAAGAAAATGTCATTTCTTATGCAGCTGCAGTAGAAGCACAATCCCAACACCCCCTTGCGAAAGGTGTAACTAGGAAAGCAGAAGAGATGAATCTCCCTCTTCAACGGGTGGAAAATTTTCAATCGTTGACCGGAAAAGGGTTGGAAGGGACAGTAGATGGAAAACACGTTATGGTCGTCAGTCCTGGGTATGTGAGAGAGTTGAACCTTACATTCGATAAAGTGCAATTTGATCAGTGGTCTTCGGAAGGAAAAACAGTGGTTTTCACGCTGATTGACAAAAAACTTGCCGGGATAATTGCACTTGCGGATATCGTCCGCGAAACTGCTATAGACGCAGTCAATCAGTTAAAAGAAATGAATGTAAAATCAATCATGCTTACGGGTGATAATGAAAAGGTAGCGCATTATGTAGGTGCGCAACTCGGAATGGAGGAAATTTTTGCTGAGGTTCTTCCACACCAGAAATCCGAAAAGATAGAGCATATCCAACAAGTTGAGCATCTTCGAGCTGCAATGACTGGAGATGGCGTAAACGACGCACCCGCTCTTGCCAAAGCGGATCTAGGCATTGCTGTAGGCGCAGGTACTGATGTAGCCATTGAAACCGCCGATGTTGTTCTTGTGAAAAGCAATCCGCTTGATGTTGTCAATATTATTAAACTTTCAAGGGCTACCTACCGTAAGATGACACAAAACTTGTGGTGGGCTGCTGGCTATAATATTGCCGCAATTCCATTAGCAGCTGGTGTTTTATACCCTATCGGCATTGTTCTAAGCCCAGCAGTCGGTGCAATTTTAATGTCATTAAGTACAGTTATCGTTGCGATAAACGCCCGTCTATTGAAACTATAATGGATAAGAATGACAGGACTGCTTATAAGCATTTAATATCTAGAATCGTTGTAGACCGTTGTGTCTACTTTAGGATGATACAAGAAGATTCAGTTTAGATTTGATTCAAAAGGGTAGCCTACAAATGAATTGCTTATATGGAGGTGACAGGTATATGTTTGATTATACTGTTAAGACGTCAAAAAGTTTGGATGACGCTGTTAGAGCTGTGGAGGACAGTTTGCGAGAGGACAACTTCGGAGTTCTGTGGAAACTTGATTTAACTGCCAAGTTAAAAGAAAAAGGGATGGATTTTGAGACACTATATACGGTATTAGAAGTATGTAATCCTAAAGAAGCACAACGCGTACTTTCTGAAAATTTGCTCGTCGGATATTTTCTACCATGTAAGATTGTCGTTTATGAGGACAAGGGAACAACAAAAATCGGTCTGCCAAAACCAACATCTTTAATCCAGATGATCCAAAATGATGAAATTCAGGCAATGGCCGAAGACATTGAACGTAGGCTGATTTCATCAATTGATAAGGCAATTTAGATTCAGAATAAATTTGGTTTTAAAAGATGCCCATTCGATTTTTCGAATGGGCATCAATTTATTTACTATAGTGGTTCACTCGTTAATCATTATAATTCATATCAATTTTCTGGACATAACGTCTACTGATAAACAAGACCAGCCCAACTACAATGGCAACAACAGACACAAGTTGTGCCGCCCGAAGCTCATCTATGACATATAAACTATCCGTCCGCATCCCTTCGATATAAAAACGTCCGACGGAATACCAAACGACATAAAATAAGAACATTTCGCCACGCTTCAAGTTCACTTTACGCAATAGGATAATGATGATCAAACCAACAATGTTCCAAGATGATTCGTAAAGAAATGTTGGATAATAGGTTACGCCTTCAATGGTCATTTGATTGATGATCCAATCCGGAATAATTGTCATTTCGCGGAATCTCTCCGAAACGGGTCCTCCATGTGCTTCCTGATTAATGAAATTACCCCACCGTCCTATAATTTGGCCAATCAAAAGACCCGGTGCAGCAATATCCGCAGTTTTCCAGAAAGAGATTCCTCTATGTTTTGTATAAACGTACGTAGTTATCAAAGCACCAATTAAGGCACCATGAATAGCAATGCCGCCTTCCCAAATTTGAATGATTTGTCCAAGGTTTTCTTTATAATGCTCCCAAGAAAAAATCACATAATATATTCTGGCACTAATAATCGAAATTGGAACAGCCCAAATCAGTAGATCGGTAAGAAAATCAGAATGCATCCCTCGCCTTACCATCTCCTTTTGAACGACAACGTATGCGAGGACGATACCAAGTGTAATCAAAATTCCATACCAACGTATATCTATTGGTCCTAATGAAAACGCAACTGGGTTTATAGCAAGTAAATTAACCATACATCAACCTCCCGTCTCATTATTTGATTCTTTATTGCTTATGCGTACGAGTGCAAGCCCGCGATAATTAAGTTAACCGCAATTAAATTGAACATAATGATAATGAATCCGATGACCGCAAGCCAAGCAGATTTCTCACCTTCCCATCCTCGGGAGAGCCTTAGATGCAAATAGGCAGCATAGAATAACCACGTAATGAGCGCCCATACCTCTTTCGGATCCCATCCCCAAAATCTGGACCATGCTTCATGGGCCCATATCATTGCGAAAACAAGGGCGCCTAGTGTAAATACAGGGAATCCAATCAAGACGGATCTGTAGCCTATTTCGTCCATGGTTTGGGAATTCGCTTTTTTTGCGAACGGCTGGAACAATGTTGCAATCGGACGACGTAAAATAAGTCTAAGTAATAAATAAAGGACTATCCCTGTTGCCACTGACCAGACGAATGTTGTAAGGGTCTTCGCATTGACGATTGCCGGCATTTCGGCTAGCGGCGTCATCTTGTCGGGAGAAAGCGATTCATACTCATTCATCCCAAATAATGGCGGATACTGATAAACAATTCGAGCTGGTTGTTCATTTTTATTAATATACGTGAATTCTGCTTCATACCCCATTATCGCAAAAGTCGAAGATGACAAGATGAACCCTACGACAAGCATGAGAGTGAACATTACTGACTCCAACCAAAAACGTTGTTTGGATCTTTTTGTGAGGTCAACGTTTTTCAATAGAAAGACGAGACCGGCAACCGCACTAATTGCGAGGATAGCCTCACCAATTGCCGCCGTTATAACGTGAATCGTCAACCAGTATGTTTGCAACGCTGGAATTAATGGCGAAAGCTCCCTCGGGAACATACTCGCGTACCCGATCATCACTACTGCCAACGGTAACGCAAACAATCCAAGTGATGGTGTTCGGTAAAGGAAAAATAGTAAGATGAACGCGCCAACAACCATCATTGCAAATGCGGTAATAAATTCAAACATATTACTAACGGGCGCATGAGCAGAAGCGATCCACCGCGTAATGAAATAACCTAGATGGGTAATGAATCCAACTATCGTTATACCGATCGCAATTTTTCCCCATCGATTATTTTCATAGGACTCTTGCGTTTTCGCACCTTTTACCGCCCCACCAAAGAACAGCGTAGCGACAAGATACGCGATGAATGAAATGAACAGTAAGTTACCACTTAAAGATGCTAATTGCATTAGTACTTGTCCCCCTTCATTTCTTCTTTATCAAACTCATTGTTTTGCCTATCTTCATATTGTGGTAAGTCAGCGTAGTCTTTCACTTTATCGAGCTCCTTTTTTAAGCCGAACCAGTTTTTATTCGTATGGCCCGCAAGGAAAAGTTCATTTCCTTCACCTTTTTGAATCCATACTCTCCGATGGTTCCAATAGGAGCCTTGGGCAACGCCAATCATGAAAATAATACCCCCTAGGAGCAGTATATAAAGTGTTTTGTCTTTCCGCACTACGAGGCCTGTAATATCCCGTGTTTCGGCGCTAACAAAATTCACTTTATAATCATTCACCTCTGTCTCGAGCGTCTGACGGATAGCCACAAAACTAATTTCACCTTCCGGGTTGGAAGGGGTTACCATTTTAAATATGAATGCTGGATTGTTTGGGATCGGTGATTTAGTCACCGGTTCTCCGTCTTCAATCCCACCATAATCCGGATAGAATTCTTTTAGTTCAACAGTCGTTCCCTCGTTCAATTCATATAAACGCTCTGGATTGAGAAGATCAACCGTAAATTCGCCAAATGACTTATCTGTTTTCTTTTCAGTCAACTGGAATGTCATCGATTTTAATTCATCTAGCCGGTAGTCCATCTGGTATACATTGAACCCCTCAAAGCTAAGTGGTTTATTAACAACAATGGAGTAATCTTTTACAAATTCCATCTTATCTGACTGACCTGGTAGACCGCCTTCCGCATCCTTATATAAGGTTACGTCTGATTGGTAATTTTTCACGATTGTCCCAACGCGATCTATCGCTTGACCAAATGTAGCGTCTTCTTCCTTGGAATAAGTCTCTATAATAAACTTATTGTTCTTCAAGTAATATCCTGGTACGCCTGGGATGGCACGTGTCTCACCATCGCGTAGCCAAATCTGTTCATCGACATAAAAACCAGGCAGGGTTCGTAATAGAACGGCAAATAGGAAGATGATCAATCCTGTATGATTGACATAAGGACCCCATCTGGAAAACCGGCCTTTCTCCGCCAGTAGCGCTCCCTCTTCTGTCTTAACATTGTAACGAAGCTCTTTAAGCTTTTCCTCTGCTTTTACAAGTGAACTATTTGAATCAGTTACTATCCCTTCAGCATAGATCCTTTGCTTCTTCAAAAAGGAAGTATGCCGTTTCGTGCGTTGCTTTTTCAATGATTTGTAGAGTGGAAAAACTCTGTCAACACTCGCAATGATGATAGAAGTACCAAGCATCCCAATCAGTGTGATGAACCACCAGCTATTGTACATATCATAAAATCCAAGTTTGTAATAAAGGGTTCCGGCAAAACCATAATGCTTTTCGTAATACTCAAAGATAGCAGACTCCGTCGTTGCCGGAACAAATAATTTCTGCGGAAAAATTGTACCTATTGTCGATGTCGCAAGGACGGCAATAATAATACTAATTCCTACCTTAACACTAGAAAAGAAATTCCATACTTTATCAACAATCGATCGTTTATATGTTTGTGATCTTCTTGCTGATCCTTCATACCGCATGTCGATCAGATTACTTTTTTTCGCTTCTTCAGTCTGAGGTCGTCCGCACTGCTCACAAAGAACTGTGCCAAATGGGTTGTCATGGCCGCATTGGCATTTTATTTTACTCATTTATCGATTACTCCTTAAAAGATTTTAATTTGATGTTAAAACCCCATGAAATCTCCAAAAAACGGACTCAACCACGCGATAATGAACGTCAATCCATCAAAGAACAGTAGAATCCCGAGTGCAATCATGATGTAACCTCCGACTTTTGTAATTGTTCGGCTATATTTTTGAATCCACTTAACACGTGTAATGAAAATGGAAAGTATGAAAAACGGAATTGCAAATCCAAGAACATAGGCAATCATATACCACACGCCTGAGCCCGGATTTTGGGATGCAAGCATGAAGACAGCCCCTGTAATCGGACCGGTACATGGCGTCCACCCTGCTGCAAACGCAAGTCCTATAAGCAATGTGCCAAAATAGCCAGCTGGGCGATTTTTAAAGTGAAGTTTTTTCTCCTTCATTAGGAATGCCGGTGTAAATAGACCGATAATCATCAACCCGAAAATAATGATGAAAATGGAACCAATTTGTCGCAGCAGATCTTGATATTGGATAAAGAAAGTCCCTACGAAAGACGAACTAAATCCGAGAAATATGAAAATGATTGAAAAACCTATTAAGAACAAAATCGTGTGTATCATACCGCTTTTTCTAACTTTCACTTTATCCGATTTTAATTCGTCCAATGACATGCCTGTGATATAAGAAATGAAAGCCGGATAAAGCGGTAATGTACAAGGTGATATGAAGTTAAGAAGACCCGCTCCGAATGCTAATAACAAATTCAGATCTGTGAACATATATGAACACTCCTTATATTGAAGAAAACAATTCCTTACATCCCCCAATAAGTGATTGTGTCAAACATTCCTATCAGCACCAGCAGAAACCCAGCTAATCGCTGAATGACCTTGCCAATTTTCACGCTCTTCCTCATGATTCGGCGGTCTGTCTCAAATAGCCATATAATCAGGAATAATAGGATGAGGGGAAATGACGTTGCAATTCCAAAAACAGCGGGGAGTACGAGACCATATGAGGTTGAGGAAACGAGTGGCATCAGCCAAACGAAAAACAAAACAAACATTGTTGGACAAAATGCAAGTGAAAAACTCGCGCCTAACAAAAAGGAGCCCAGTTTCCCTTCTCGCAATCGTACCGGTATATGTAAACTCAGACGATGAAAGACTCTCAGTTTCAATACTCCTAATAGTACAAGCCCAGTAAAAACAATCAGCGGACCGATCGCTTTACGGAAAAGCGGAAAATACTCCGTAATCTTGGATTCGAACGTTTGACCGAACCCCCATGCTAAAAGGCCAAATGTGGTGAAAACTACAACCTTTCCTGCAACAAAAGCAAAAATTTCGAGCCAGTCTGTTTTGAATTGAACAGTACGATTGCCGTATAGAGTGATGGCACTCATATTCCCTGTCAACTGACAAGGAGCAACAGCACCAACCACTCCTAACAGTAATGCGACCATAAGTGGGAAATCTGCATAAGAATTAATTAGGCCAGTTACAGGCTCCGTGATAATATTACTAATTTTCGACAAAAATCCATACATTGGAAATCACCGACCTTAATTCATTTTAGCAGCTCTCCATTTTTAGCAAGGGTTTCCCAATTTACTCCTTCGTCTGTTGTTCTATAAATGTCATTCGTAAATGTAGCAATTACAATTTCCTGCTGATTTTCTGGATTAATCGCGATAAAAATAATAGGCGCGATTTCATTTGGTAGTGGAATTTCCATTTCTATTTTTTCTTCAAACTGAAACGAGTTAAGCCTGACTATTTCATTATAATAACTTCCGTACAAACCACCTGTTTCAGTTAAAGTTACAAACGTTACCATTGCTGCATTAAATAGAACAAAACTTTCTCCATAATTTTGCGAAAGAAATAATCCGTCCTTACTTCCAATCGCAACCATTTTCTCCTGTGTAGGATGTACGGCTATATTTGAGATGAACTTGGAATCGAATCCTTTCATTGTAGCTTCCTTCCATGATTCTCCCTCATCGAGTGAATAATGAAGACCCGCCGGCATATCTTTTGTCGGCATTTCATTCAATGCATAAATGGCATTTGACTCATACCCGACCCCCATGTAATGAAAGTCAATTTCACCGTAAAACGCCAATTTTTTAAAGCTCGCACCACGGTCCGTACTTTTTACGAGTCCGAGTGGATTTTTAAGTTTGGAGCCTGTCTCAGGATGGCCGCTTGAAAAGAATCCTTCACGGACCGCTTGGAAACCCATATAATCGTGCTTTTCGCTATTAGCCTCTTTCCAGCCATCTTCACCATAGGCATAGAGCCCTTCATGAGTTGAAATGACCACTTCAGGACCACCATTTATATACCCGAGGCCATGTAGATGATCAATTTTACTGTTTTCCAAATCCCCAAATGCAAAGGAATTATCCTTAGTCGCATTGCATGCGGACAAAATTGTGATTATGCCCGCCATGCCAATATATTTTGCGATTTTTTTCATCACTTTCATCTCCTTCAGTTCCATTTATAACCGATTCCCCAGACCGTTAATAGGAAGTCATTAATCGGAAAACCCGCAACTTTGAGTTTCTCCCTTAAATTCCGGATATGCGAGTCGACCGTTCGGATATCTGTGAATGTGTTATAGTCCCATGCTGTGCGTAAAAGTTGTTCACGTGTAAATGTCCTTTTCGGGTGAGTGATTAATGCCTCAGTAATATAAAACTCCTTCAAGGTCAGCTGTACTTCCGAGTTTTTATAATGTAATGAATAAGAGTCCCGATTCAACATGAAATCTCCATACACCGTATTGCTGTTCCCTGCGATTTCACTTGAAGTGCGTCGTAGTAGTGCATTCACTCTCGCCACTAGTTCCCTCTCATCAAAAGGCTTCGTGATATAATCATCCGCCCCGAATTCTAGGCCTTTTACAATGTCCGCTTTGTCTGTCCTTGCTGTTAGCATAATTACCGGAATGGTCGAGAGCTCCCGTATTTTCTTGCACACGTCCCAACCATCCATGTCGGGCATCATCACATCCAATAAAACAATATCGACCTTTTCTTCCTTTACGATTTCCAATCCTTTTTCGCCCGTATTTGCTTTTATACAGTTGAATCCATGGGGCTCCAAAAACAAGCCAAGTAAATCGAGCATTCTATGTTCGTCGTCTATGAGCAAAATCGTTTGCATTTGTTCAACTCCTTACCGATTTAAATCTTAATTGTAAATTCGCTACCTTTCCCGAACTCACTTTTCACTTCTATTGAACCCCCGTGTGCTTCTACCAATTCCTTCACTATGGCAAGTCCTAAACCGGATCCGCCAAATGTTCTGGAACGGGATTTTTCAACCCTGAAAAGTTTCTCGAAAATCATATCGATTTGTTCTTCCGGGATACCAATTCCTTCATCCGCAACTGTAATGACAGTTCGTTTTTGTTCTTTGGAAATTATAAACTTAACAGTCGTGTTTTCATTTGAATACTTTAATGCATTGTCCAAAAGATTCAGTACAACCTGTTCCAGTCTCACCGGATCTGCATGAATCTGAAAATCCTTGTTGGCTATCAAATCCAGATGTACATTCTTCAAAGCAAAAGAAGGTTGGACAAGTCGATAAATATCATCAGCGAATTTTCGGGATGAAAAATTCGACTTTGAAACTAAGAATGCCAACTCATCCATTTTTGCTAAATCCATTAAGTTTTTCACTAAGTCTTTCATTCGATTTGATTCTTCTGCAATAATCATTAGGTAATGATTTCTTTCTTCTTCAGATAATTCATGTCTCATAGCCACTTTCAAATAACCAATCAAATAGGTCAATGGAGTACTTAATTCATGAGAGATGGACGCAAGAAACTCATTTCGATCCTTTTTCATTCTTTCCAGATCATTAGCCAGCTTCCGAATCGCAATCGATAATTCGCCAAGCTCATCATTGCCTCCTGCTGGAAGGCTAACATCGAATTTCCCCTCGCTTAATTTCTCGGTCGCTTCCTTCATTCGAATCAATGGTCGAGTAAGAAATTTAGACAAAATAGAATAGATAATAAAGAGGATGATTATAATTGCTACTCCTGCCAAACCGAAGTGGAAATTTAGCTTGCGTACTAACTGTTCGATTGGTTCAGTGCTTTGAAACATCAATACATATCCCGAATTATTCTCGTCAACCTTGTATGGATGGGCACTTATGATATAAGGCGAATCTTCCCAATCCGGTTTTATTACTTGATCTTTTTGAACAGTTGGATTTTGTAAGAATGAGAGCGAAGGTAGCAGGGTTTCCAACTTTGCATCTGAACTCCGGATTATCTTACCGTTCTTTCCAGTAATGACAACCCCTCTATCCCCCTCAGATTCCATTAGTATAATATGAGTGACCGTTTCATCGGAATAATAGTCGATTAAGACGTTTCTATGGTTCGAACCAGTCGCTAATAAGCGGGAGTATTCTTCATCCACTCTTGTATGAATAATATTTTGGTGTAAATACATCATCAGAATTGTTTCAAGGACAAGGAAAGAAATGATAAAGTATGCAGCTAGTTTTTTTGAAATTTTATTCAAAGCAGTTCGTTCTCCTCTCCTCATGCAATTAGTATAGAAAATAATTGTCAAAAAGATATGCAGATGAAGGTATAATCACTGAGTTCACTTGAGTTATTGACTTCTTTGTGTCTGCACACTTTATTCAAAGTTCTTTAGTATAGTAATCATTATAAAGATATTTCAACATACGATCCGTTTTTGTAGAATTAGAAAGGAGCATTTATCATTGAGCAACAAGAAGAGGAATCGCTTTATTTTCAGGGTCATCACATTATCCCTTTTGGCAGCAGCCACTGTCTTTACAATATACACAGGTTTTGCAAAAGAGAAATTTGATGTGTTAAAGGTCGGAGATTATGCCCCTGACTTCGCGCTTGTTGATTTGGATGGAAAAGAACATCAGTTATCAGGGTATAAAGGACAAGGAGTCTTCCTAAACTTTTGGGGGACTTGGTGTGCACCGTGTAAAAAAGAAATGCCAGCGATGGGGCGACAATACGAGGTATATAAAGACCAAGGAGTTCAAATTTTAGCGGTCAATATTGCTGAATCGGATTTTAAAGTTCGTACATTCGCTGGACAATACGGAATGACCTTCCCTACTTTAATCGATAAGACGAAAAGTGTTATGCAAACTTATAATGTTAAACCGCTGCCTACGACTTTTCTTATCAATCCGGAAGGTAAAATTGTAAGGATTATTACAGGGGAAATGTCAGAAGAAGATATTAAAGGATATATGGAAGAGATTAAGCCGGGTTGAGTAACACTTGAGAATATAAATAAAAAGCAAAAACGTCATTTGAACTTGAGCAGTATAAGTAAGCCGTACATTATACCTGCAACGTTTTAAACAGAAGTTCGCTGGCACCAGCCCAGTTGAATTCTTTCTTCAAACAAGCCAATTTAGCTTTTAGGGGACACATTATCAATATTACTAAGTGTCCCCCTTTTTTCTTACTCACTTCACATAGCGCCCATAAGAGCCTTCCTGAATTTTTAGGTATAAAAAAAGCACCTTCACAGGCGAATTTAAAACTCAATAATTCCTTTGGCTGTTTCTAATAACCCTATTGTGATATTCCGGATCTTCCTCTTCAGCATCAAAGACGACAGTTCTATCTACATACGGTGCCAACCAAGTATAATCATGCCTAATATCTGTCCATGTCACGATAAATTTTTTCTTTATATTTTTCATGACCAAAATATCATTCAAGAAATCCTCTTTCAAATCATTTTTACTACTACAGAATGAATCCATTGGATAAATTATTGCAAAGTCTAATTGCTGGGCAGTATTACTCCATGTAGATCTTGTAAATAACGAATCGAAATAAATCCTCAATCCTTTTAAATTATACAATCTTCCTGATGTGAATTTCTGATTTAATTTAACTTTGTAGCCTGCATGATCAAGTTGCATAGCAATGTTTTGCATAGAATTTGATCGATATAGGCCCGTGTTAAATTCTTTAGATTCGGAAAGCAGTTTTAGGACCAATGAATGTTTTTCGTATTGATGTGTTCCTTTCAAAAGTATAACCTTCTCATCATTTGACTCAATAAACTCCATAATTTGTGCAACTGCATTCTTCCTGTTATTATTCATTTCTTCATCCCCCTTATGACAATATTCGGCAATGAGGGTGAAAATCCTTCACAAAATAACATCTTCGAAGAGATACCATCATTCGTGTTGCATAGTGCTCTGAAATATATCGTTTATTTAAAGTTTTAATGTCCGTCTACGTCTTAATCTAATTCACCAATATCATCAACAATATAGACAGTTTCCATTTCGCTGTCATTAAATTCCTCTATTAATTTATAGTGTGGCGTAATAATACTTGCCCCTTCCTTCTCTAAAAAACTATACATAATGAGTTTTAAATCCCGTTTATCCATTGAAGGCGATACGAATGACGGTAAAAGGCCAGCCTCAATAAGATTGTTTAAATGGTAAGGAACCATGCTTGATGAACTCTCTGGATTACCAAAAAAATCTTGTATCTTTTGAATGTCGTATCGATAAGAGTCAAACTTTTTTACACCGTAGTAATGAGGCGACGGATAGATGCTTAAATCAATGATTCTCATATTCTGTAGGTTCATATAAATTTCTCGAATGGATGGTTCTAATTTTGCGAGAAATCTACTGTACAAATTATCATCAGAAGAGAAGTCCATTGGTGCTGTGTAAAGGTCTAATAACTCCTTGATGTCATGTCTATATCCATAATCACCATAACGTTTTTCATTTTCCTCTTTTAATATATTAAGCTGTTCAAGTGGATCATCATTAGTTGGTATTACTTTTTTTGACCAACTATCATTGAATTCTAATTGCTGACTTTTGATTTCTTTAGTGATTTCATCAATATATTCATAACGTATTTTTGCATACTCTATTATCTCATTAAAGTATATAGTTAATTCTTTGTCGCTCTCCTCTGGATCGTTACTATAAAGATAAACACTAAAATCTCCCCTTCCATGACTGCTAGACCATGAAGCAAAGTATTTTTTATCAGAAATTACTCCATCATGACTATCTAAATTAACCGGATGAACACCGAATGCAGCCCTTATATGACTAAAATATTGGTCATCAGAAATGCTTTTTTTAAATACAGTCTTGTCGTTATATAATGGGTAATTCTTTTTATTGAAAAGTGCCCTGTATAATTGTTGGACTGCTTCTGTAAGTAAATCGATTGTACAAACGAATTGAAGCACGTTTAAGGATTTAACGTCATCATTCTTCTCTTGAAGATTGATGGAGGGTAAGCCATAAACAACTATATGCAGCCAATCCCTTGCTGAGAAAAGCACACTTATTTTCTTCTTCCCAGAAAAATTACTGTATTTATGTATTAAGAAGTCACTATGTTCATGAATAGCCTTTTTTAACCTCTCTAGGACAGTCGGATCTAAGAAACCGATTTTCAATATAACCACACTCCTTTTTTATCAATCCCCATTCAATATGAAAAGCGCTTTACTCCGAATTGAAGTAAAGCACTTTTAAGTTTCAAAAACAATAGGGTAAAATACCGCCTTTTAGTTTTCATTGTTAACTTTATCTAAACATAGATCAATTAATGCTATCATCCGATAGAATAAATAATCCACTTGTTTCAAAGAACCAATTTGTATTTTATTCGCTTCAAAATGTCGGATTTGATATTTATTTCCGATATCGGTCAGGCTTTTGAATTCACTATCCAGTATTAGATTAAAATCTGCTGTTCCGGCAGCTATATTTGTAACTAACGTTTGAGCCGACGACTTTTTATCGTTAGGATCATAGAACGTTTTTATTCTTTCAAATGCATCCCAAATCTTTTCAAGTGCGATTTGACGGTTAATTTCTTGTGGCTTGCGGATATTTTCTATTGCTAAGTTTAACAATTCATTTAAACGGTCATCTTTTGATTTTATGTTTAGATTCTCCAGAACTGCGTCTAGTTGGGTAGGTAAACGACGCTTGACCATACCATCGCTATCTAAATAGAAAGAGACTCCATTTCTTGAGAATATTTGATTTACTTCCGACCTAAACTTTTCTTTTTCATTTTCTGTGGTTTGAAAAGAAATATGATAATGCTTGAAGTAGCTGTGATAATCATCTTCGCTTATATCCACAATTTTTGAATAGCAGAATTCAATGAAGTCCAGTAATGCATACTTATCGATATCCTCTTCATCGTCCCACTTTACGTTGATCGGAATTTCTATATTTGGTATTTGTGCTTTTATCGCCGCATTTAAAAGTTGAACATCCGTACCGCATATCAAGTTATTATCGGGACAATTCTCTGAATAATCGTATGAAAAGTTTTTCTCAAATCGTTTATAAATACCGACTAAACCATTATAAACGGAAGTTGTTATTTCCTCAGATTTTAATTCCTTTGCACCAAGTTCTCTGTCACTAAAGTATGTATGTGTCATGTTTTTCCCCCTTATAAGGTATTTGTCTGTAAACAGTATCTCCCCTTTAATATTAACAGATTATACCATGAAAAAGCGAGACCAATGGATGGCTCACTATTTATCCTCATCATTTTTCTCTTTACAATTAATATGTATTATGTACTGTACTAAACTCATTTTACTAAATTGATTTATCAGATCATATCTAACCATAACAAACTCAGTTCAATTAAATTTTTTAAGTATATTCCTGCCAAAAATAAAATAAAGTATATCTTTGCCAGTACGGCAAAGATATACTTAAAGTCACATGTTCAATGAAACTCCATGATATTTAACTATGGAGACGGTGGGAGTCTACTAATACGTTTAGCATATTCTTAAATATAGCGGATAATCAGGCTTTAACAGCGATTTATCTATTGTGAATTAATTTGTTTTTAGCTATTTCTAAACGTTTTTTATGCCGTTTTTTATGCCAGTTATAAAAGGGGAGCTGCCACGGCTCTTCTTTTTTTATTTCACAGGAATCATTTCTGAACGCGCTGCATAGGTTATAGAAAGTTAGAAATTTTATTAAGAAGTTGGAAGGAGGATAACCGATGACAGAAAGAAAAGTAGTGCAGATCGCAGCTAAACTTCACCCGGAATTCGATGCAGACCTAATCGTTTTGATTGAAAAAATACCCAAGCGCGACCGTAGTAGGACATACCGGGATGCCTTGCGTTTTTACTTCAAGCATCATCCAGAAGAAGACGAAAACTGACTTCCCGATGAACTGCCCGATCGGCACGATTTTCGGCGCGTCTTCCACACGCTAGTCTGTTCCTGATGCCATTCCTGTTTAATGTCCACCCCATCATGGCATCTGGACATTATAAAGCCTGCAGCCATCTGCAAAACGGGTTATTTTTGATTGCTCGATGTAAGCAACTCTATCTATAGATAGATAACCCCGTGGCGTTTACCTTAACGAAAGGATGATGATGTGTTATTTGAAATTCTGACGACCTCCATCATGGGAGGGATTGCAATGAAAGCGTTTCTGAAAAAGCAAGGTGCCGCATCGAACGAATCCGGCAAAATTCAGCGCATTATTTCCCTCTCCGGCCTCAATGTGAAGGACGGAAAAGACACATTGACTACCCAGCTGATCCGCAAGAAAAAACATGAATGGGGATGGGAATATAAATACAGAATTCCGCTTGGCAGAAGTTTTGAGGATTACTTAAACAAGCAACATGTTTTAGAGGATGGCTTAAATAACAGACGGCAGAAATTATCTCTGACCGATTTAAAGGGTCTGCAGTTCGATTCCGGAATCATCGACACTCTAAAAACATTATGGACGAATAAGTTGAGCGAAACAAAAGAAATCGAATTGTCTTTTGACGGTTTGCTAATCATTCGCGTGTACGATCAGCCGCTGCCTAAGCATATTGATTTTCAGCCGGGCGAAGGATGGAAGGTGCCTGTCGGTGTCACCAGGGAGCAAAACGCGTTCCGCTTTCATGATTTTGAGCAGATCCCCCACATCGTGCTAGGCGGTGCCACCCGCTACGGGAAATCAAACTTCATTAATAGTACGATTGCAAGTCTGCTCCACAGCCGACCAGACCACACTCACCTTTTTCTGATTGATTTAAAAGGCGGTGTGGAGTTATGCGACTACGAACACATTAAACAAACGGTATCTATCGCATACGAGCCGGAGGACGCGCTAGAAACGCTGCAGCTTGCTTATGATAAGATGCGTGAGATACAAATTAAAATGCGCTCGCTCGGTAAAAAGAATGTACAGGATGCAGGAATAAAAGATAGGTACTTTATTTTTATTGATGAAGTCGGTGAACTCAACCCTGCCGAAGCTGTCACAAAAGAAGAAAAGCAATTAAAACAATCGTGCCAGGCACTCATGAGCCAGATCGCCCGGCTCGGTGCAGGGTTAGGATTCCGGCAAATACTGGCCACACAGTACCCTACTGGCGATGTAATACCGCGCCAGTGTAAGCAGAACTCTGATGCAAAGTTATCGTTCCGTGTACAGTCTGCTGTGGCTTCTCGCGTGGTATTGGATAGCGAAGGCGCGGAATCTCTCCCGCAGATTAAAGGGAGGGCCATTTATCAGACAGCCGACAGAAAAGAAATATTGCAGACTCCCTTCATTAAATCAGATGTGATCCAGAATGCAATCGGTTCACATAAGAGAGAAACAGTTGTGGATGACAAAGAACCGTCTATCCGATTCATTCCGGCGAAAGGGGAGAAGTCTTATGCTAAACGAAAGGCAGGAGCAGATACTGTTACTTTTGAAGAAATTTGACTTTATGACGCGCGACCAACTCCGCTACACCTTTCAACTCGGGACAATACGGAATACCAATAGAATCCTCCACAGTCTATCAGACTACTTAATGAGCATTCGCGAAGGCTATCAGACCATCTACTATCTATCTGCGAAAGGCCGCGCGTATGTGGATTGTGAGAAGGTGCGAAAGAAAGGCGGCCACGTCCAGCATATTGTCATGAGAAATGAAATGTGGCTGTTTTCCAATCAGCCGAAAGAATGGAAGAACGAGGTGAAGGTATCAGACGGCAGCGCAACCGTGGTCACGGATGCTATGTTCACCGATTCATGGGATCGGAAAAACTTTCTGGAAGTGGACTCCACGCAAACGATGAAAGAGAATCGGAATAAAATTAAACGATACAAAGAGTTATTGGATAATGGATTAGTGGAGGAAAAGCTGGGTCACTTCCCCACCTTGGTTTGGCTAACTACTACCGAACACCGTAGGGATCAGCTGAAAAAAGAGTGCGCAGGGCTGCAAGCGGTCATGGTATTTACGATTGCCGATATAAAATAAAGGGGGAAACTATATGTTTAAAAAGAAAAGCGTAATTGAAGTAGTGCCGGAATCGGAGTACACGGACTTTAGCGAACGTGTGAAGGACGTAGCGTTGGTAGGCGGAACCGTTGTAGCTGCCAGTGCCGCAACCTATGTGTGGACGATGCCTGAACCGATAAGCACTGAACCCGCAGTTGCTGATGCTGCACAGACGTTGAGTGATCCTGTGAACGTATTTGCCAATATACCACCTAATCTTATTCCAGATAACTTGCCACCCCTTAGTAGTGACATGATACCCGTAACAAGTGACGCAATTCAAACGGGCGTCATAGGCGATGCATCACTTAATATGTTAGCAAATGTGCTAGATCCACTGGTACAGATATTAGTGGCGATTAGTTTTCCAATTGCTAGCGTAATCATGGTAGGCGGTTGTTTCTTCTTCATGATAGGGCGATCAGAAAAGGCTTGGGAAGTGATATTTAACGCAGGTCTTGGTTATGTATTGGTGCAGATGAGTCCATTGTTTTTAAACATCTTGCGTGAAGTAGGTAAAGCGGTATGAGTACGCAAAATGAAAAAGCACCCTACCCGTTAACGGATAAGGCGCCCTTTGTCGTGGCAGACAAATGAATTGAACGGAATCTGTTGGCGTGAACCAACAAATAGATTATAGCACGTGTATAATATTTTGAATAGTAGATAAATAAAACGCCCTCCATCCACAATGGATAGAGGGCTGCTGTTATTTATTCGCTTTAATCAACGTACCGACAGCTAACGCCATCAAGTCTCCATCTTTAATCTTGCCATCTGCCAACCTCTCGGCATGTACTTGGCTATACCCTTGCGCCAGTGCTGCATCCACAATCATTTGACGATGCGCCCGGCTGCTTAGACTAAACTCCAACTCTTTACGCAAAGATCCGCTGCTAAACTCCAACTCATCATCTCCTTTTATATCAACTGCCGCTACCATGTCGGGACTGCCCAGAAGACGCTTAGATGATGCGCCATATAAACCGTCAACCATCAATCCGTTTGCTGCCTGAAACGTCCGCAATGCATCCTCTGTACCCTGCCCGAAGATGCCGTCCACATCAGTTGTATAGCCTGCCTTAACAAGTGCCGATTGCATAGACTTAACCTCTGCACCTGTGTCGCCTTGCCCGAGATACGGACGCGACGGAACGGACGGTAAAGAGGGTAGTTTACCTGCTCGCAAATCAGCTAGTGACATACCGCGTTGTAAGTCCAAATGCGGGTAATCTCTAAAACTTGTCCAATCGCCACCCCACTGGAAGCCCAGCTGTTTACCGATCGCCCCTACTCTGCGCCACTGTTTGTTGACTACCCATGATACGTCCGTGTCATCCTCGTTTACGAGTACATAGTCAATAGCTAAACCGAAGTTATGGATGGACTGACCCGGCTTCGCCTTTGTCACGATGATGCCAGGATTTCCGAACCGCCCTTGATTGTAAAGACGCTGTTGTTCAGCATTGGTACGATGACCGGCTGTAATGCGGATGTTGATCCCCTCATGATAAGCGCGTTTGATTAATTCGATCGCCAACGCTTTAAGTCGTGGATGTACCGCACCCATAGCCCGCTCTGATTTTGAAATGAGTTGAAATACAGACGCTCTCATTATTTCATCCCCTTCCATCTGTCATCCTTTGGCTTGTCGTAAGTCAATGCTTGCCGGCTGTCGCTCAATCCAGCAGTCACCGGATCAGTCACCGCGTTATAAAAACCATAAATCATAGTGCCGATTACAAATGGATTGGAAAACGCATCCTTTAATAACTCGATCAACGCAGGAAAAGAAGTAATATCCGTCGGCACTAATCCGTAATAGACAAGAACCGGACCAAAAACAGTGAGTAATAGTTGACCGAGAAATACCGGATTTCTAAAACGTACTTTCCAATTAATTTTCATTATACTGCTCCTCTCATTTCATAAATTGCATTAATGCAGCAATTCCACCAAGCACTCCACCCGACCCTGCAAACGCTCCGACGATCCCCAATACGATTTTTTCACGAGTAGAAAACTTTTTAAGTGTAATGCGCTCATCTACGTGGATTACATCTCGCTCTGTTTGCAAGCGTTGCTTGTCTGCTGCGAAGTAATGGTCCACAAATTTGTTTAGGATACCCCTAGTTTCTTGCCCGTCTTTCATCACCGTTAATTCTAAATTCGTTTGTGATGACTTGATTTCCTTGACCTGACCCGTGATTTCCGTAACTTGATTCGTGATCGATTCCACCTGCGTATTAAAGTCCATTTGCGCTTTCTCGACTTTTTCCAAACGCGGCAGTATGTCGTGGTGTATCAACTCATCGTGCCTTTCAAGCATATCTAGCTCCTCCTCTGACTGCGCCATCTCTCACCCCACACCCTTTTCTCTCGCGCGAAATAAAAAAGAACGCCCATGCGGACGCTCTCGGTTTACATATCCATTCTCGTCATTTCATTAATAAAGTTCTCCTGCTCCACGTTCTCATGAAGCAAGCGCATCATCGCTTCTTGCTGCGCGCAAATCAGCGTATCCTGCGCCTGATAAACATCCAGTAGTAGTTGTTTAAGATCACCAGGTGCTTTATCTCTCTCCAAATGCTGTACCAAATCCAAGGCATACACGTCCTGTCAGTTATTTCTTTGGTGCTGGTTCCTCCGAAGCTACTGGAGGCTCTTCTACAACCTCTTCTTCCACAACCGGTTCTTTTTCCGGCTCTGGAACAGGTTCTTCTTTGACGGGGTCAAATAGCTCTCCGGTGATGCGCTCGAAATCCTCTTTTGCGAGCTCGCCTAATTTAGTGGCAAGCCGTAGCTGGTCGGCTGTGGCCCATCCCCAGCCGTATGCGAGTTCCCAATATGTCATTGTGATGCAGCCCCTTCCAATTGTTTTACTTTGATTTTCAATTCCGTGAGTTCTTTACCCAGCTGCTGAATCATGACGTCCTTCTGAGCGTTTTTCAGCATCTCTTGTGTCAGGGAGGCGCCCAGCTGCTTGAGCTGAGCATCCTTTGCCTGTTCTGACTGTTCTTTCCTGCGCACTTCGTCGAGCGGCGTGCGGTTAATCCATTGCATGTGTCATCACTCCTTAGTCAAATGTAAGACCGTCAGCCGAGATGCTGATTGGATCCATTGAGTCGTTAGCTTTAATCGTCACGCGGTAGCCAATCGCAAAGTCAGATGCTGTCTTGGTCTCGTTGGTAAAGTCGTAATAATCCATCGCCAAAAACTTGGCTGTGCCGTCCTCCCATGTTGGGGAGACATCCAAGGCGTTATTGGCAAACTCCACTTTAACTGTCGCTTTTGTCGTGCCGTCAGTCGGCAGTTGCAAATCGGCGGCGAATAGGATTCTGCGAGCGGCCACACTGCCCGTATTGATAGGCGTCTTGTTTTTGTAGATCAACTCATCGCCCGCGCGAATCCGGCGCACTCCTGACCATTCCCCGCGCGCTCCGGTGCTTGCATCGACTGCGGCCATGCGCCAGTAGTACGTTTTGTTACGATCCAGGTCTGCCTGCATGGTATAGGCGACATTTTGTCCTTGCTGGTCGTTTTTGACGCCTGCAGTCGGGATGTCATAGCCATTTACCTGCCAGCCTGTCCGGTCCGTCTCGCTCGACTTTTCATAGGCGTATGTCGCAAACGTCGGGTCGGTCGAAATCTGCATCCGGAAATGCATGCCGTCGTTTTCCGGATCCGTGCCGACGATACCGATCAGCGTCGGGCGGAGTGTCGTCCGGTAGTTGTCGACTGGGCCTGTCAGGATGGGTGCGGATGGCGTTGCATTAGTGCGGAAGTATGCACGATCGCTGTTTTTGCTCAATCCGTTCGGGTCCCAAACGGTCACGACCGTGTAATATTCTGCGCCTTCTAGCAACCGCCCCTGCGGCACCTGGTGCTTTTTCACGGCCTGATTGACGCGGGAACTGTCATAAGCGAGCGCATCATCGGCCAGCTTGTAGATGCGCACTTGATAGCCTGCCTGCGCTTCAAGATCGAGATCCTCGAAATCCCATGTTACTTCGGGATTCAGCGAAGCTCCCGCAGGCGCTTCGGCGTTATTGCTTCCCGGCTGCACGTTGCTAACGTTCGGCGGCCGATTTGGCATGAACCACTGCGCAAATGAATATTCGGACGGCACATCGTAGCGATCCCATACGCGGACCTTCCAGGACAGTCTGTCTCCCCATTTGGCGACGGATGTAGGCAACTGGTAAAACGACTGCGTGGATACTTTTTTGCCGCTGTCGTGCACTACCTCGTCCTGCTGATTGTTGATGACGTACTGATAAGCCGATTGGCTGTCACCAGTGTCCGGATCCGTAAACTTGTGCACGAAGATCGGCGTCAGCGTATCGACGATGGCAAGATTGCTCAGGTCGCCCTTCGGCTCGACCGCGGTCGCCGAAGGGGCTGCATTGACCTTGACGAATGTAATCATCCGGGTCGACTTCGCACCTTTGCTTTCCGTCGCTTCGATCGTGATGCTGGATGTTTCGTTGAGCGGGAGCGTGGCCCATTGTTCGCTAGTCAACGTGATGGTTCGGTTCACGCCTTGCGTGACGTTTGTTTCGGTCTTGATTGTTGTACCGTTGAGTTTTTCGACAATCGATACTGCGTCATTTTCAGGGTCTGAAACTTGGTAATCCACTGAAAAAGGCGCTGTTTTATTTCCTAGTGTCGTATTTGGCCCTGTGATGTTTGGGGCTTGATTAAACTCCAGGATATACGCGCCGTCCGTGTCCGGCGCGTCGGATACGGCAAGGCCGGATGGTAAATTCAAAGCGGGGCGGACGCCGCTGTAGCCATTGTACGCGCTGACGACGCTGAGCGACCCATCCGAGATCACGAGGCGCACGTAGCTCGCGTTGCCGGCGCTCGGGGTGCGTAGCCACCAATACCACAGTTTCGCCGCCGTCAAATTAGCATTTGTGTAGTTTGAAGCGCTCACGGCTTGCGCCGTAGGATTTGCCTGCCGGCTGGCGTCACTCGTGAAGAGCGGCCACTTGGATCCCTCTGCCACTCCGCCCTCGTTTGCCAAACCTACCTCCGTGGTAGATGGCAGGAATACCTTGTCCGATGTCGTCTCGGTTCCTCCGCCGTCGACAGACGCTTTAACGACGGTCAGGTTGGTAGGCAGGATGGCATCGATAAATTCCTGCGCGAAACCGGATAAAAAGCCCACTTCTGTGTCGTAAGGGTTGTAACTGACGTTTGCGGTGTTAGGCGCCTGGTCTGCACTGTGCTGCGCGCTGTACCAACCAGTTCCCTTTTTGTTGAGCCATTGCCGCATATTAGATTGGTTGTATCGGTTGTTCCCGTAACTACGTCGGTCCGCATTGCTGCTTGCCGGCTCCTTAGCATCAAATGCTTTGATGGATAAGATGCGCTCCGTAATAAACGTAGTGGAGCCTGCCGGGTAACCCGGATGATTTTGCGCGCCGACCTGCAACACAATTGGTTGCCCGTTGTATTTAGATGCCGGATGTTTGACTTTCGTGCCGATAGGTAAGTCAGAAAGCTTTTTAGCCATTTTGTCACTCCTCAAATATTGCGTCATAGTATTTCTGCATGTTTTTGATCAAGTAATAGGTGTCGCCGTGTTTGGCGTGACCGACCCAGCTATTCCAGGAGTGGTCGATCTCCTCTTTCGTGATTTTCCCTTCACGGTATAGCTCTTTGAATTTCTTAAGCTTTCGCCGCATCGACTCTTTGCTTTCGCGTCGCAGCTTCATGATGATTTTTCCAGTGTCAGTCGAATAAAAATGAAAGCCGAGAAAATCAAAACCGTTCTTGATCGGGAAGATGTGAGTTTTCTGATTAAGTTGAAGGTCTAAATCCTGCAGCAGAAACTCGATTTCTTTCTTGCAATACTGCAAGTATTCTTTGTCTGGATCGATTAAAATGAAATCGTCCATGTAGCGCAGATAGCACTTAATGCGCAACGTCTCCTTGATGTAGTGATCAAAGGCGCTCAAAAAGATCAACGAAAAAAGCTGACTCGTTTGATTGCCAAGCGGCAACCCCGAACCAGCTGTACTGTCTATGATTTTTACAAGCAACTCATAAACGCGGTCATCCTTGACCAATCGTCTGACGATCACTTTCAATTTTTCGTGATCGATAGAGTCGAAATACTTCTCGATATCGCACTTTAACACGTACCCCTCAAGACCGTAACGACTGTAGTGATAACGCATATATTCCTTGGTCCGGTCAATCGCGGCATGCACACCTTTATTCTTCCGGCAGGCGTAATTATCATAGATGAAATGTTGCTCGAAAGTAGGCGTCAGAATGTTGTCGCAGAGACTACGCTGCACTACCTTATCTTTAAATTTAATGCTTTTTATTATGCGGGGCTTCGGGTGATAAATATGAAAGAGATTGTATCCGCTCAGTTCATACTGTCCTTTGATCAACTCCTCACGTAATAGCCAGGTGTTGTACAAAGCGTCTTGCTGATATAAAGCGGTCGAATTCTTCCAACCTTTCCCCTTTTTGCACGCCAAATAGGCGTCATATAAATTGTTAAAATCACATAGCTGTTCGTAATTCAAAAAAATCCTCCTACCGCTGATAGCTCGCGCATCCAATAGGCGTTTGCGTCAGTAGTCTTGTTTTCGCGTATTTCACGCAGGATACGATCTCCTTTGAAATGACTTGTACCTTTGTTCGGCCGCTCTCGCAGCTTACTACGTTTCGGCAGTATCTCAAGTCGGGGCGGACGCCGTTGTTGCCATTGTACGCGTTGTTGTTGTTGAGCGACCCATCCGAGTTCACGTGGCGCACGTTGTTCGCATTGCCGGCGTTCGGGGTTGTCAGATCGTACCCTATGTTGTTATTTGTACCGCTCTTTATCGCTCCGGTGCCAGCTGGTAGCTGTCTTGCGGGTATCAGCCATCAGATAGCTCCAGTGTTTTAATTCCTTGTCATTGATGTATCCTCGGTGTCTGGATAGCCGTATTAAAAAGTCAAGTTCTTTCAGATGGGTGATCGCCAGCCTTTGCAGTTCCAATCTACGCTCTATTTGCTCACGGTTAAGCGGGAAAATTTCGTTAGCGTGCAACAGATTGTGATATACATCAAGTGATAGATCGACAATGCGGTTGGTCAAAGTAAAACGCAACTTCTTGGGAAACGTATCATTTTTATTCGTGACCACCATTGTGTAATCGATAAACTTTTCAGTTTTCAGCAGAAAGGTCATTTCCCCATCTGCGCGTGTTCTTTTTACATTACTACGCCGGTTCACGGTAGATAAATCTTTCTTAAATCCGAATCGTACGCACCGGCAATCAAGTCCACGCCGTCCAGATCCTCAAAGTTGTTGGAGCCGATGTTCGCGACTACTCCGCTCGTGACGGCCGCCTGCAGGAGCAGGAAGCTAAAGCGCAGGTTTTTCATCGTCCGATCCGACTCTTCGACGAAATCGACAATTTGGTTGAGCCGTTCATGCGCAGACTTCGAACTCTGCTCCAACTTGTTCCCGCGCCGGGCGGTAAACTTGGTGCCCGGGTGACTGTTGTCGCCCTCCGGATCTACCACCTTGTCATACCAGGTTGTCGGATTGTACGTCTGCTTGGCAGCGATCAAATCCTTAATATCAATGATTTCAGCCATTCAATTCACCTTCCTTTTTATCAAGCGAGACAAATACCTTAAAAGCAAACTGCCAGCCTTCGTCACCTTTTTCGATGATTCCCTCACCGATTGCAAGAGGTATATTATTTTCATTGACGAGTACCGTCCTCTCGATGTCCCCGATTGGCTCATCCTCTACTTCGATGTAATGCTTAAAAAAGCCGTCTCGCTCGACGGTCTTCGTGATTGGGTATTCGTAATCCTCGCCCGCAATGGTGACAATCGCTTTTTTCGCAATCGTCGCGGCTAAGCGCCGGACTTCGTCTACCCAAAAATCCTGTATCTCATAAGTGTGGCTCACTATTTACTCTCCCCTTCCGCGTAAAACTCCCCGCACACCGGATAGGGGGCAGGGTAGTTGTATTGATCAAACTGTGTAACGGCGCGGCCTTCCAACTGTGTGAAGCCTTTGGACATGGTCTGCATCTCCCCTGTCGTTGGGTAGGGGACTTGGTAACCGTAGCTGCCGTTGGTCATATGGACAGGCGGTAGATTCGCCTGCTCGAATGGCTGCTCGTAGACTGGATACTCGACTTGGTAATCGTAGGAGTCGTCAATTAGTCGGACGGCTCCGAGATCGGCGTGTGTAAATTCTTTTTCACCGCTAAATTCGCCGCAGGTTTTGTAATAGACTGGATAGTCATAGGAGTCGTCAGTTATTAAAAAATCTCCATTCTGCAAAACGAGAACAAATCCATCGAACCAGCTTCTTTTATTTTTATAATGCAAGACCAGTCTCCTTGCCGATTCGACCCGGTTTATTTTTTCGTTCACCTGCAGTTCGACTGCGAAATGGTACGGCTCTGATTTTTCCTGAAACCATTCTGTCACTTCGCCCGGCATGTTGACCGCTTCGAGCGCTCTCTCCACTGCGAACGGGGTTCCCTTGTATCTGTGTAGTTCGATTGACGATTCAAGCAGCTGGGTTTTTTCTTCGAGTGTATCGGCCAGCAGCAGTCCTTCATCATCCTGAAACACGTGCGCTTCCCACAACAGATGGTCAATCACGCTCTCCGGCAGGTCGTGAAGATTTTCACTGTAATTAAGTTTGTAAGCAACGACAGAAAAGTCGTTCAGCTTCTCGCTGATTGTCTTGGCCAGATTAAAGACCACCGGATCCTGCAAAAGACTGTCCGGCATTTTATCCTGCAGCGTCACCGTTTTTAAATCAATCATCTTCCACACCACCAAACTCGATGTTCACCGTTTGTTCATGCGCGACTTGTCCCTTCGTCACAGTTGTGAAGATAGGAGAGGGGACTTCGACTCGTTTCGCTCCCGCTCGAATACATTCTGAAATCAACCTGGACGGGTTGATGTCTCTGCCAATTTTCGAGCGCTGCCAAATGATATATTTTTGTATTGCTTCTTCTACATTTTGCTCGATCAACGCTTTATCCTCAGCTTCGCTCGAAATGAAATAACGTATATCCAAATCATAGTAAATGACTTCAGGTGATCCGACGGCCACAAAATCTGTGAGCGGACGCACTTTCTTGCTGCTGAGTTTGGTTCTTACTTTTTCCAAGATTTCTTCTGTTGGTAATTCGCCGTTTCGCAATAACACGCCAATGAATATCCTCCCCGGCTCCGGTGTGTCGACAGAGACGTCCAGTATGGCCGCAGACGCTGTTTTCGCATGATATTCATACGCACCTTCAGGGCCAGCAGTAGATAGCTGCTCAGGAGATTGTCTGATGCGCTCGCGGTAACTGTCATCATCTTCTCTTTCTGTCCCTCCTGCAGTTTCCGTGATATTTTCCACCTTTGAGACATACGGCAGCGGGTTAATTAAAGAATCAATTTGCCCAGGCGCTATATCATTACCTATCAAACCTGCGAGGGTGCACTCCGCTGCCACATCGCCGTACCGCTCGCCTGGCTGTATGACCAAGTCCTTCAGTGTCGCGAAAATCAAGGTAGCATCAGGAGTGATTTCCGTCCCGGCTTTAATGCTCTTGGCCACGGCCAGCGGCTCCGACAAATGAAACCGTATAGTTGTGCGAGCATGCTCATTGCCAAGTCGGGCGTTATTCCAAGCATAACCTTTATGATCTAGCACATTATCCCGCGAATAATATAGCAAAGTCTGTTTGGCTGCGTCGTTCGCCTTGTAAGCCAGCTGCGAATGAAGATCTGCAATAGCGAGTATAAACAAATAAACCGGATCGGCCTGCGACAGTTTTCTTCCGGCATATTCTTGGTAAGTCGACACGTAGCTGCCAATAATCTTCTCCGGATCTGTTTCAAAAAATTCCACTTCCGGCAATACAGTTTTCAATCGATCACACTCCCTCTGCGCAAGCTAAAGACGAGCGTCGGAATAATACGCCCATCCTCATTTCCTTCCATTAAGATTTCTTCTACTAAAACACGCGGCTCGAAGTATTCCACTTTTTCCGTCACCTCCGCGATCAACTTAGATTTAATAAGCGGCGTAGGTTCGTCTAAAAATGTAGCATTGACACCAAACTCACGATAAAGCGGCACGCTGTATTTCACGGTGGATACAATGGTGTGTATGTTCTGTACGATTTCTTCCAATTCACTCACCGGATTAAAATTTATTTCATTCGGGTAAATTGTCACTGTGTGCAGCTCGTTCATACGTATTCCTCCATTGTCACAGTGATACTGGACTTCAAGACGTTACCGCGGTTGTCCAGGAAGCTCCAGTCTTGCTTATTGTCAGGCATGTACCACTTATGGACCCCGACACGTTTGCCGCCGATAATCAGCGTGTGAGCGACACCGTTACGCACGTATTTAATAAACTTATTCATTTCTTCTCGCGGATTTAAGCCGAAGAATGCATCAAAACTCATCGTAAATGACAAGGTCCCTAAATCGGGCCCCATAAATTCCGCTTTCGGTTTTTGCAGATGCACTTCGTGTTTTGCCCAACGCGCCGTTTCTGTACGGCTAAACGAGGCAAACGTTTTTATTTCGTCAGCGGATACAACAAATACTAAATCTCCCCATGTACCAAGCATACGATCACTCCTTTACTTGCTGTACGGCTCGTACGGAGTCGGCCAATCGGGGATATCATAGTCGTCTTCGTAATCCGGCCAAGCAGGATTTACTTCAAAACGAACAGGCTTTTCCGAACGAACTAAAAACTCCTTCTTCTCTTCCACCCATTCGATAAAATTCTTTCCGTCAATCCAGATGCCTTTTCTTTTCCTGCCGCGCTTATGCATAGGAGCCGGCGTTTTGTCTGATTCCGAATAAATGGATCCTAGTATCACGCCGGTCTCTTGTCCATTGGCCAAAAATGCGCAGACAACCGTCTCATCGATATCGGGCAGGTGATAATATTTTGTTTTCATCGTCTGGGGCACCATGACGGCCAGATCATGCGAAACCACTTCATCACGGTCTTCAAAAATGACGCGCGCCATGCATTTCACCGGATCCACGGACGAAACGACTCCAATCCGTATCGTTTCAAACGGAGCGTCATTATTTGGATCGTCATTATGGTTAAATATCAATATTTAAGCACCCCCCTGATATCGAGATTGACTTCGTATTTTCCTGTAGGATTATGGCTACATGACTCGATGATGTACTTTCCGTCAAAAGCACCAAAGTTTTTAATATCGATGGTCAGACCTTGCACCAAATCAATCGCCCCGGCCATCGTCAGTTTGCCGACTTTACCATTTTTATTTTTATTGCGCGCTTCGATGATTGCCCAGCGTTTCGCTTCGGCTATCGTTTTTGCTCGCCTATTCAATTTAAGGGTCGGTCCTTCTGCGACATCCGGAACGTCATACGTATATTTCACTTTTTTCTTTTTTGCTGCATCGAAATAAGTAATTTCCACTTTTTTGTACTGCTTCTCTGCTGCTGACTTTGAAAAATCCCACGAAAGCACATCTGAGTCGCCCCGTGTGATGGTACGGACAGCCTTTTTCTTTTCATAGGTCAGCTGATGGTATACGACTAGCTGATCGTTTGTCACTTTGATGGACAAACCCTCTTTTTTGGCCAACCTTTTCAGAAAACCGAGGTCAGTTTCTTTTGACTGATCCACCCGGTCATAATAAACATTCGGGGCATCGTAAATTAGTGCTAACTTCGATGCCACCGCAATGTCTCCCGCAATCGTATTGAGCGATACATCTTCCCACGCTCTCGACCGCTTAGTGTCTTTCCCGCCTGCAGCGAACGGAACTGATACAGCTTTGATGGACACGCTGTCTGGAGGCCCCTTGAAACTCACATCGTCAACATAAAAAGTGCCGCAGCGTAAACGCAGCACTTCGTTTCTTTTATTCCAGTTGTATGTTTTAATTGTCGCCTTGATGATATCCCCATCTCCGGGAAGCCAAGGCTTCTGCCAGCGTTTCCGTTTGTCCTGCAAGTCGATCTGTATTTCATCCGCCCGTCCTTCATTGTCCGAGAAGACAAAGTTGCTTAAATAGTCTTCTAATTCCGTGGTGATATCGACTCCTTGATACTCGATGAGCACTCTTGTGCGGCGTGTATTGGTCATGGTATCACCCATGGAGGCAAGTCTTGCAACTCTTCTGTTGGATCCAATTCAGGAAGCTTGATCAGCGTGCCAGCGCCAAATATAGCAATGTCGGTCAAGTGAGGATTGGCGTCCATCACTTTATGCATCACCAATTCAGTGCCGTAGTTTTTGTAGCAAATTAAATCCCAACTGTCACCCTGAATTGTAGAATATATCTTCAATCGAACGCCAACCTCCTTTCATTCTTTCTCAGCTCTTCGATTCGTGAAAGCAAATCATCGTTTCCTCTTTCAACGGTTCGCTGTACTTCATGAGCATTTGATCCATCAATGTGATAGACCGGCGAGTTGTTGACTTCGATATGAACCATCTTTCCTTCGACCCCTCGCGCTGCAGAAAACTTTCTGGATGAGACGGACAACGGACCTTCAGCGGATTTCTTTCCGGTCCGCAAAGGTGTATTGCCAATCATACCGATCTTTTGACCCGCACGGAGCCACAGCGATTTGCTTCGTTCGCTGTTATTCCACGGTATGACAGACTCCGCGTACTTACCTTCTCCAACCCAGACAAGTTCGGGATTGTAAACCTCTCCGCCGTCTGCAAGACCACGCGGATTAATTGGCTTGCCGCCGCGCCATACTTCGTAATGCAAGTGGTTGCCGGTACTCCATCCAGTAGAACCGACCAACCCGACCGTTTGCCCTCTGGCGACCGACTGTCCTGCACGCACTAGGTTACGACTGTTGTGCTGATAGACTCGATCCAATCCTCCGGATCGCACCTGCACAAAGTTTCCGCGGCCGGTTTCCACGCCGGCTCTGACAACGACACCTGCCACCTGGTTAGGTATAGGCGTCCCATAAGGAGCGGGAAAGTCAATACCGTTGTGGAACTTTCTTTTACCAGTGATCGGATGGATACGCCAACCCCAGCCGGAAGAGAACCCGAATGGAGGGCGCGGGAAGCCTGCACCTGCTCCTCCAGGCCCTGATCCCCAAGAGCCGTAATCAGCGCCTGCGCCATTAGTTGGAGGAGGCGAGGCTTTGCCGAACATATCTTTAACGTACTGCAAACTCTTCGATTTCACAAAGCTGAAAGCACCTCGAACGAGAGTCCCCATCGTGCCAGTGACGCCGTCCAGGCTCGGGAGCGGAATCAGATTCAGCAACTTACTTGGATTCGTTGCATATTCCCAAACATTAGAAACTGCATTAGCGAATCCTTTCGCTTTGCCTTTTACCCAATCGACAACTCCTGTTCCTTTGGCGTAATGCGGCACGGCTTCTAGTGCCTCTCGTGTCTCTGGGGCCGAAAGAATTTGCGTGCCTTTCGGCAGATTAAGCATAGTAGGTGTATCAGGACTCAGCATAGAACGTCCGTCAGGGGTGGTGATTAATTCACTCCCTCGCAAAGAGCCAGTACCGTCTCCGACAACTGCCAAACCTCCAGGGTGACCACCTGTACCATGAGCGTACTGAGGCACTGTCCATTCGGTGATTTTGGCAGTGATACCCAGTTTTCCAGTGATGTTATTAAGCCCTCTTACCAAGCCGTTTAGTACAGATCCGAATTTACCTACTACGGAATTACCAAGTGCGCGGACTCCGTCGACAGCCTTTTTAGACATGCTGACAATTCCGTCTCTCATCTTGCCTGGCAGGCCTTTCGCGAAGCCGACCATATCATCAAAGTAACCTCTGACTTTATCCCTCAGCCCTTTGGCCAATCCAGAAACCGCAGTCTTGATCTTGCCCCACGTATTGACGAGGCTCGTTCCGGCATTCGATGCAGAGTTTTTCACGAAATTCCATAAAGCAGAAAACATACTCTTGAAGCCGCCGGCAAACACTCTCAATCCTCCGAGAATCTTTCCGAAGAACTGCAGCTGAATGAAATTCCATATAAACGTAATAGCACCAAAGAAGATCTGCTTGACACCCTCCCATATCTTTGCGAAATCTCCTGTAAAGATGCCGCTGAACACCTTGACCAATCCCATGATTACATCAAGTGCTCCCGATATGACGCCTTTGATGTTGCCCCAGGCAGACTGTATGATAGCCAAAACTGCAGGCATGATAAAGCTGATGATAGATAAAATGCCGTCAAAGACGAATTTAATTACAAACCAAATACCTTGAGCCACAACAGCAATAAACTTCCCGATGTTTTGGAAGGCCTGGATCAGCCGCGCGCCGTCTTCTGCGATGAACGACATCACTTTTCCTTTGAGTTCATTAAATAGATTTACCAATGCGCCAAAAGCTGGTGTAATAAAATCTACTATACTGCCGAATATACTCTGGACACCTTTTCCCAGAGACTTTAATCCTTGCCGGAATGTCTCCGACTTTTTATAGAGAAGAATGAACCCGGTGGTCAGAATGGCAATGACTCCAATCGCTATGCCGACCGGACCTAAAAAGGCCGCTATGGCCCCCTTAAGAAAAGCGAACAATCCACCCGCTTTGGTAATAGCTCCAATCATCGGCATAATGACGCCCGTCAGTTTCCCAAAGAAGATGATAGCCGTACCAATAAACCCGATTACCGGGCCGATAGCCGCTGCAATAGCCGCAATGGCTACAATAACCCTGAGCATCGTCGGGTTAAGATCATCAAATTTAGACACTATCTTGCCGATATGCTCTACTACTGTCGTCACCATAGGCAGGAGTACATCGCCAAACTGCGCAGAAACGTTTTTTATGGTAGTCCACGTGACAGACATCTTGTCCGCCGTGGTGCCTGCCATCGTCTCGAATGCCTTCTCGGTCGCGCCGGCCGAGTCATGCATCTCTCCCAGAAATTGCTGGAATTCTTTCCCTCCACCTGCTGCTAGTGTCAATGCTGCGCCGCCGGCTTGCACAGAACCAAATAAGTCGGATAATTTCAATCCACTATTTTCTGCTTCTTCTTGCAAAATCGAGAGCACGTCTCCTGTATTTTTCCCTGACTCTATCAGCTCGGAAAAAGATTTCCCTGTCTTTCCGCGAAGTATTTTGTCAGTTTTGGAGCCCGCTTTGCCCAATTCCCCAAACATCGCCCGCATGTAGGTGCCCGCTTCAGAAGTCGCCAATCCGTTTTTCGTGAGCGCGGCATAGCTGGCGCTCAACTGATCAAAGCCAACGCCTTGTGCTTCTGCTACAGGGATAACTTGACCCATCGAAGCAGATAACTCATCCACCGTCGTTTTACCAAGGTTTTGAGTGGTGATCAGCATGTCGGATATGCTTTGCGCTTCAGAAGACTCCAATTTGTAAGCGTTAAGCGCGGTGGTAGTTACATCCACGGCTTTGGAAACTTCCGTGAACCCGCCGCCTGCCAGCTTGGACATCTGACGAGTGAACTCAATCGCATCGTCCTGATGCTGACCCGCAGACATGGAGGAATAAACAGACTCAGCTACATCCTCAAACGCGATCCCCATCTCTGAGGATAGCTTACGGATATCACTGTTGTACTGTTTGAAATCTGTAGAGGATTCGTCCAGCAAAGTAGTAACCTGAGCAAAAGCTGCTTCTTGGTCAATAGCGAATTTTGTTACTGCTGCGCCGGCCCCGACAAGTGGAACCGTGACGTTTTTAGACATCGCCTTTCCGCTTTTCTGTAGCTTTTCTCCGGTGCTGATCAACGAGGACATCTGACCGTCCGCTTGTTTAAACGCACTATTAAAGCCGGACGTCAATTCAGCGCCCAGCTTAAATGCGATATCAAATACTTTTGACATTAGTCCGCCTCCTCTAACTCATCCTCAATCAGCTGCTTCCACAGAAGTAACCTGCGAATCGACAGCTGCTCCCAGTGAGTGATTGGAGTTTTAGTTCGCAAAGAGCAGTACAACAGCGATCTCCGGATAATGTGACCCGGATACTCGCTTATTCCCCACTCATCAAAAAAATCTGCACCTTTGTCGTCACTCGAGAGTAATCAGGAGCAGATAGCTTCTTCACGAATTCAACTGGCTTGCCCATTGCTTTAGCCGCAACGATCGACAAAAAGCCTTTGGACATTTCTTTCAGCGGTGTTGTAGCCGCGATTTCAGGATTTGATGCCATGAATTGGACTTCGGCAGCTTCAATGTCCGCACCTGTCAGATTTTCCAGTCGGAGTTTTACAGAGCGGTAAGTCTGCCCCTCGAAGTCGACTGGCCTTTTAAGCTTCACTTTCTCTACTCCATCCTCTTCTAGCACTTCTTGTGTCATATCGATTGTTGGCAATTCTTTATTTTCTGTCATTGTAATAGTCTCCTTTTTGTGTACAGTCATATTACATACCTAAATTCTTTCGCACTTGCTCCAGTTCGTCTTTTCCATTGACGAAAGAAATGAAATTCAATTTATCGATTTCTAGCACACGCTTTCCATCGATTTCTTTTTTGATATACGTACATTCCAATTCGTTGCCTGTGCCCGTTGTAGAACCTGGCTCAAATTTTCCTGGAGTAGTCGTTTTAGGAATGGCTCGGATTGTGACTTTTACCGGTTGGTGTTCGTAAACCCCCGCCCCCGCATTAAAGACTTGCTGGCTCCCTCGGAAGTCCAGCGCGTGTACTCTTTGTTCGGCGAGTTCGATCGCTTCAGGCCCCAAAGTGCGCCAATTAAGTTTAACGGTCATAGAGCCATAATGCCCGATTACAGGCATGTCCAGTTCGCCGTTAATACCTGCGCCACTTAGTGTTTCAGTCATGGCGTCAAGCGACGGCAGTTCAACGTCTGTGATGCCGAGCCAACGATCCCCCTCTGCATAAGCAGAGAAGTTCGTTAGTTTTTCAGAAATTTTGTTAGCCATTAATTATTCCTCCCTTTTTTAACCAAATAACGTATCGAAGTATGACGGGTCAAACTCAAAGAGCCACTTCAGCTCTCTGGCTGGTGTTGGAGGCGTGATAAAAACATGGAAAGTATATGTGCCGTCCATTAATCCAGTCAGCGGGTTTTCTTCTTCTCGGAATTCCACACGGCCTCCAAGGATAAACCCTCTTGCTGCTTTGCCGTTTAAGTCGATGTTTTTGCTATCGATTACCGTCTCGATTAGTTTCCTATTTCCAGGTTCGTCAACCTTTTGCCAGTATGTCAAAATCACTTGGTTTTGTTCGTAAATAAACATGCGGCGGACAGGGATAAAAGCGTCTTTCGGATCGGTGTTTCCTGGATAACAGCTTGTCCGGTTGCCCCAAGCCCTCCATCCTCCAATCCAGTTAAGCGCAGTTACGATTCCTTGGCCATTCAGATAGTTCGCCTGCTCTAGGCCGAGCGTGATTTCTGTTCCGTCTTTCAAAACACACGCGTCCATTTGTAGGTTTTTATTAGATGGCGATTTGTAAGGGATACCCTCATTCGCTCCGTCAGTTTTGTTGGCAAGACTGGCTAGCTGCGTAGACATATGATACTGCTTGCCACCAAGAGAAACCTTTGGCCAACATACGATAAGATCCGGAGAGTCCAAATTCTTTTGGTTTTTGTATTCAGGCACAGCTGTGTAGTCCTTCACTTCGTCGGTAGGTATATCCGTAATGGCGATTGCTTTAAATACGCCGTTTACATTCGTTGCTTTCGCCTTCAATACAGCTGTTACCGCAGGATCGCAAGAGTACTTGGGAGCAATCACGATACCCGGAACCAAGCGGAATCGCGGGAACACTTCATTCAAAACTTCCAGCCCTTTGCTTCCGCCGTCCAGCGAAACACCGCCGATAATATCAGATGTTGTGACCATGGAGGGGTCCAATTGATTGAACTCCACTTGAATCTTTTCAGCTGCATCAATGAAAATATGGAGATGTCCATCGTCGTCGAATTCGTGATCATAATCCGTTTTCTCGTAAGTGGTTGTACCATCTTCGTTTTTAACAACGAGCGAATCTGTGAGCACCCCTTCTTTTTTTAGAACTGCTTCCCCGTCTATTACGTTTAAGTTAGCGGTTCCTGACTTTTTATGTTTCTCAGGATCCAGTACGTTGACCATGACTAACGGAGAAACAGCGAACAACCCAAAGTGAGAGCTGATTGCTTCCGAAATTGTGTAATTGTCAAAGTCCTCACTGTACCCCATTTTTTGCACTGCTTCTTTGTAGGTGTAAGCCAGCACCGCTTTGTTAACATTGGACGGATCGGTTAGATTAATAGGAGATGTCCCGAACACTACCGTCAGTCCCGCGATAGAGCTGACGGGAGGTATGATGGACGTCGGTACTTCGTGTGTATAAACGCCGTGTTTGTATCCTGCCATGTTTACTCATCCTTTCCAGTCATATATTTCACAATGAGGTTGTAATCACGATGCTGGCGCGTTCCCGCTTCAGCCGACCTCGTCTCAACTCGATTCATGTCTGGAATTTTTACAAACATTTTATCGACCGCAGGGCATCTTCCAATAATCCCCTCGATGTGAGGAGTGTATCCATCCTCGACCACCGTATATTTTGGCAGCTCAGGCATATTAGGACCTACATAAATGCGCTGTGTAAGTTCAACCGCCCCTTCATTCTTTTCAGCGAGCTTCTTTTCTTCCGGAAGCAGAACGGAAGGTTCGGCCGCCGGAACAGGACGCTCAACTTTTAAAGATTTTTTTACGTCCTTACTTTCTTTATCAATAGCCATTCGGAAAACCTCCTAAATTTGTCATTGTCTGCGAGTTCCATGTTGTTTCCATCCCTATAAAATAATAAGGATGGGTGTTTTCGTCAGCGGTCGCCCAGGTGATCGGATAATCCAGCGAAAATCTTTTGTCAATCAGCGGGTTTTGCTCGATATCCATCTGGATTGCCTGCATAGCAGCCAGAGCGTCATCAAAACCTTTACCGTTGAGATCTTCATTTTTCACGCCGATTACAAACTGCAGATAATTCTGTTGCTCCCCGCTGCTTTCTTTTTTCTCGCCGCTGGACAACTTAACCATCACAAAAGGATAGATCGCCTTTTCAGCATCTTGTCCATCGGAGTAATCGTATTGGTCAACGGTCTGCTCGGGGATGCTTTGTTTGTAAACTTTAAAAGGCGACAGATCGTTATAGCCTGTCGCCAATGGAAAGTCCTTTAATATTTCTGCGATTCTTTTCATTGCACTGTTTTGTAGGTCAGCGGGAGTCATCGCGAACCTCCTAACTTGTCTAAAATTCTGTTGATTTCATGATCAATACGACGGTCGAACATGGCCTGCCCTTCTCTTTCCACGACCTCCACCACTTGGGGATTACCGGCCATTTGAGGAACGGAAGGACCATGCAGCCTTTCGATTGGCAGTCTCTTTTTCGTTTTTCGCTTAAATATTTTAGCGCCGTTCGCTGTTGCCGCGAAAGCATTCACAACCGTCTTCAATCGCCCTTTTTTTACAGCGGCCTTGATCGGCTTACAATTAAGTTGGACGCTTTTTACTCCGCCTTTGTTTTTTGTGACCATAAGCGCAGACGTCTTGAATTTGTCCAGCCCCATCGTGCCGCCTTTGGATTGTACGGAAGCAGAAAGCTTCTTAGGGTTTGCTCTTGTCCTTGTAATAGTGTCTTTTATATCTCGCGCCTTTACGGTATACGTCTTCCGGATCTCCTTGCTAAGGTTGGAAGAAATATTTGTCACCGTCCGGTTAAGTGAAGCCGAAATGGCATTCGGAGCTTTTTCAGGAATCTCGGCCAGTTTCACGCGAATGTCACGAAGCGTGGCATCGTCAACTTTTATCACGATACTCATCCGGTGTACCTCGACAACATAATCGTCAAGATTCCCATTTGCTCATAGACCGCGTCAATCATGTACCTTTTCCCGTTGAAGTCCATACGCTTGAAAGTTTGCGGGCGATGGTCGAAGTGCCGGGCGCTTATATAAAAAAGCACTTCCGACAAAGACAGTCCTTCTACGTCAGAGGCAACACTTGTTTTAGCAAGATTTCTCTTTTCCAATTCATCTTCATCGATAATTACCACTGCCGGCTTGCCGTTTACTTCTGCCAGTTCGCCGAACTCATCAAAATTCAGAAAGACCGCG
This sequence comes from Sporosarcina sp. P33, assembly GCF_002077155.1. GTDB lineage: Bacteria > Bacillota > Bacilli > Bacillales_A > Planococcaceae > Sporosarcina. Next base: position 924,024 of record NZ_CP015027.1, read on the forward strand.
TCATTATCAAGCGCGACAGACGCTTTAAAGTTCATCGCTGATCAAGGATGTCCAAGAAATGTTCATCCTGTTCCTCGGCGATGATCTGATCAATCAAGTCCTTCTTAGAAATGTTTTTAGCAAACTCCATTTCCAACCCTTCAGCTTCACGTTTGAGTTCAGCCATGCTGAAACCTTCATCGATTTCTTTGTATACTTCATCATCGGACATCAGGTCGTCAGCATCATTCAAGCCTTCTGATTCGATATCTTGGGTAGCTGGAGGCGCTCCGTTATCTTCTACCGCCGGTGTTTCATTTGTTTTTTCAGCCGCCTTGATATCAATCAATCGCTGGACTTCCTTTTTCGTCATATTCTTTGCAGAAATAATGGTATCAGCCTTGTAGCTGGTTCCGCTATGCAGTACATCAACTAATAATTTAATCGGCATGTCTACCCCTCCTTTATCCTACTACTTGCGCTACAAGCCAGCCGTCAACGTCAGTCGGCATAGGTACCGGACGAGATGTCAAACGAAGCATTTTAATATCGTTATCCACGTCGTTCCATCGTTTAGGAACCGCCCGCCCTTCCGTAGTAACAAAGTTTTTCGTGTCTTCATCCATCTGAGTAATAGCGCCGTAAGCAAACGCTCCGCTTCCTGATTTCGCGAGCACCGCCGCATTGGCAGGAACGTAAGGTTTTTCCGTGCCATCGTCATCCAAGTACCACTCGTCATATGCATAAACGTCGACACCCAGTCCAGGAAGTCTGCCAAGGAAGGTGATAGCATCATTTACAAGACGCGGCTCAATTTCCATCATGTTGATCCGTCGTTTATCCAAGAGAGATTGCAGATTTTTATCATTCAAAAACGCTGTTACAGCATCTTCTCCAAGAATCAAGGTATCCGGCGCTACCCCAGACGACTTAATGACGCGCTGGCGCCAAGATCGGATGTTGCCGACAATGTCAGAGTCCGCTCCGGCCCACATAGATGTACCGGAAAGTACGACTTTATTTGTAAAACCGTAATCAACTTGTTGCTCAACGTATCGATCGTTCGTGTCGCTCACTCTTCCGCGCAGCGTGACTTGTCCTTCGAATAACGCCTGCGCTGCCATCCATTCTTCACGTCGTGAAATCGAGTCGTTGAGTTCCGTTAGGTCTTGAGCCGTCAACTCAAGTTGGCGCTGCGCAGGAGTCTTTCGGCTGTTGACTTGCTCACCGAAGCCTCTTTTCATCAAATCATCGAGTGTCATAACTCGCTGAGGAGCCACGCGAGGAGCGAGCAGTTTTTCAGTGCGGAACGCGTCCCTCTCTACAGTGATCCCGCCTACGCGAGGAGCAACTACAGGAGCCATGAGGCGGCGACCTTTTTTTACGTCAAACAGCACTTCTTCCGTGACGAAAGTTTTTTCACCGGCAAAGAACGTGTCTTTTAGAAATGTTTTAGGTCGACCGACTGTTTCGATCGCTTCCAGCATTTCATGAGTTGTTAATAGATCCATATTTTATTCTCCCCCTACAGTTGCTTTAATATAAATGCCTTTGGTGCGGAGCGCTTCCTGGTGAGACATTACATCGTTCTCCGCAATTAGTTCACGAATTGCAAAAGCTCCTGAAATATACGTCACTACCGTTTCTGCTTCTTCACCTACCACAACATTGTCCGCTAAAATGCAGTCTGCTTCGACCGTCGAAGAAGCCATGACAAGTTCTCCGCCGGTATCTTTTCCTAGCAGCGTTCCACGCAGAAGCGGTCCAGCCGCCGCCTTAATGACTCCGGATCCTGTCTGCAAAGGAAAAGAAATATCTGCAATCAGATTGTCAGGTCGGCTCGTTCCGACTTTTTCAAAAAGTTGTTTTTTCATTTTCTTGACCCTCCCATAGCGGCAGCCAAAGCACTAGCATTTTCTGCGCTCTTTTGTTTTTTGTCCGCTTCGTCAATAGATCCCGGCGGTACAGTTCCGGCATTTTGTGCATCGGCATTTCGGTCATTTAAAAACTTTGTACCCATCGCTTTTTCAGCTTTTACGATTTGCATAGCCAGCTCTGGGGCCGTCACACTGTTTTCAAACTTCGCTTTATTGACCAGGTCTTCAACACCTGGGTAAGATAAATCTTCGATAGATTGGATCCGTTCTCTTTCTGCAGTCACGCCTTCCTCGTATCCTTCTTCTTTAATCGATTTATACAGTTCCGGGTGATCATTTTTGATTTTTTCGATATCCATTTTTTCATCTCCTTGTTCAGGTTGGTTATTTTTTTGATTACTGATGGCAGACGAACCGTTTAATACATTCTGAATATCCTCCAGAGTAATGTCGCCGGATGACAGCAACGCTTCCAAAGTCTGTTTTTCATCATCTGGAGCACCTGTGCTGTTGGACGGCTTGATTTTTCCTTCTGCCAGAAGGTCTTGCATTTTGTCGACTACATTTCTTGGAAGTGCGCCGCTTTCATTGCTTGCAGTAATACCAAGCGTAGACGCGTCATCCTCGAACATGATCTTGTCAACAAATCCAAGTTCCAGCGCCTGCTGGGCCGTCATCCACGTTTCGTCTTCCATCAGCTTGATGATTTCTTCATCACTCTTGCCAGTTTTAGCCTTGTAGGCGTTACGAATAGAGGCATTGACGTTCCGAAGAATATCGCTCGATTTATCCATTGAACGATAGTCCCCACGGTTGGCCATGGACGCATTATGCACCATGATCTGACCGGTCGGAGAAATGGAACATTCTCCCGCGTTTGCGATAAAAGAAGCTGCGCTCGCTGCGATGCCGACAATCTGCGTATGCACCTTCCCTTTGAACGACTTTAACGCCGTGTAAATTTCGGATGCCGCAAAGACAGAGCCGCCTCCGCTGTTAATCAGAACGGTCAACTCTTGCTTGCCTTCCCTCTCCGCTTTTTCGATTTGTTGATTAATCGACTTCGGATATACTGCATCGATGCCAAAAATCCGATAAATCCATGATTCGGAATCGTCAATGATTGGTCCATTCATTCTGATTTTCATTTAATTTCTTCACCTCCTTCTAAGTCTCGCGCTTCATCATCAAGCGGCTTTGACAACCCTTCTTTTCTTCTTGCGCGTTCTTCAGCGACCAACGTGCGGTGATTTGAATCATAGCTGCCGCCTGACAGTTCGACTGTCTCTTTTTCCCGCGTCGAGAATCCGTTCTCAACTTTCATAATTGATGCACGCACCTCTTGCACTGGATTCAACTGACCTTGAGACGGACCGTTCCATTCGGCTCTACTATATGCTTTACGGATAGACGGATCAGAAAAGAAGCCGGGCGCTTTCACTCGGCCTTTCGCAACTGCTTCAGCAAGCCATTCTTCAAAAACAGGCTGGCAGAAATCAGTAGCCAAGCCATCTCTTTTTTTTCGGTACATCTTCCAAGCTTCCAGTAACGCTGCTCTTGATGCAGAATACGATGAAGTAAAATGCTTCAGCAATATTTCGTATGGTATTTCTAACGCCGCGCCCACTTGACGGCAAATAGATGTCACAAAACCATCAAACGCCGTATTCGGCCGTCCGACTTTAGTTTCGGCCATCTTTTCTCCGGGATTCAAGAAGTTGACCGCGCCATTACCAATCTGGATATCGTTATCGTATTCTTCGCCCAAATCCTGCTGTTGCGACTGGTCAATGCCGCCTAAATCGGAGCCGGGAACTGATTCATTTTCCGATTCAATGAAAATTGCATACATGCCGTTGATCACCGCAGCCATCAATTCAGCATCCGAATATCGGGTCAACTGTTTCAGCTGCTCGATAACCGGTGTAAGCATCGGTACACCGCGGCGCTGTTCCGGTCTTTCCATCTCCATCAGATGCAATACATTTGGCCGTCCAGTGATAGAACCGAATCTCTCCATGCGCGTCCATTGATTAGTCAGCATAAACATAGCAGATCCGGGATGATGTTTTGCAAAGTGAAAAGCGACAACTTCTCCGTATTCGTCGGTTTCTACACCGTTGACTATATCGTCTGATCCCCACTTGTCAGTAGGCGTGCTGCAGCGATCCGCCTCTATCAACTGGATGCACAATTCGTATGGTGATCCCACTCTTTTCTTTACAGGCAACGTGACAAATGCATCACCAGACATCAACTGCGACAAAAACGCCAACTGTTGAAGTTCATAAAAATTATTCACGCGAGTAGCGTCGCAATTTATACTGTCGGCCCATAAATCAAACTCCCGCTTAACATTGCGCTTCCATTCACCCGCTTGCTCCAACGTCATTCCGAGAAACTCATAATCGATTTGCGGATTAAGTCGCAAGCCGGAGCCGACGACATTTGTATTAAGTGTTTTGATTGCACCCGTTGCAATACCGCCGCTCATGTATAAATCGCGCGAACGCTCTCGTAGTGTTTTGTTGTGCGCATCAATATCTTCTTTTGCTGATCCGGAGAAAACTTGCCACCCGCGCGTACTGTTTTTTCCGGTACTTGCGCCGTGCTGACTATAGCCATTCGTTATTATGCTTCGGGCTTCTCTATGAGCCGCACGTTTCACACCTGCGGCAGGATTAAAGTAGTTCACTACTTTGTCAACTAGATTCATTTTTTCACCTCAATTACAGGTCACGCGGAATAAATCTGCGCACCCTCGAAACGTTCCTGCCCGACTCTATCATTTCCGCTTCCTGTACTTTGTTTCGCCAGTAGTCCAGCATCTTTCGGATTTCGGATATATGCACCCGAGTTAGTGTTCGACTGCCTATTGTGTAACTCTGCCCCTGTGAAACTTGCAATTCAGCCTGCAGCCAAGCATCGAAATGCTCTCTTGCAGTTTTTGAATCAATCAAAGGTTTACTCACTGACTGCGCCTCCTTCTTCTTCTTTTTCCTGCCGGTTTGGCTATCATTTGATATTCAACATCAAAGTTTGGATTCAGAATCTCGATCGCAGCCGTATTGTATACCCGGAGGTCAAAACCTTCGTTCCGCGCTCTTGTCTGCACCCATTTTTGATACGGGATACCTTTTTCATATCGCGTTTCCAATCGTTCTGCCGTCAACGTGCGGAAGTATTCCAATCCGTACCCTCCGCCTTTTGGATAGTGACAATAGTTAGGGCCAAACTCTTCCACACGCAAACTGGACATCACTTTGCTTTTTCCTTCATTGACGCCCAATGTAACCAACAACGCTCTCATCGGTTTAGGCCTGCTCGTTCCGGCAATCAGCGGAGTGTACTCACCTTTCCGGCTGGAAGCCCCTTTAATGGCATACACTCTGCGTGCTTCACGCGGATGCACAAACCGGTAAACCTCTTGTGTGAAGTGTCCGCCGCTGTCGATCAGTGTACAGGCTATACCGAACTGCCGGCCGTCAGCTTTCTGCCATGTCTTCAGGAGATACTTATCGAGCTCTTCCCAGATACGGTTCTCATTCAGGTCGCCATGCATGATGTGATACTCGATGCCCCAGCTTTCTTTGCCGACACCCCAGCCCACTACTTCGATTTCAAAACGATCATCCTGGACGTCGACTGCTGCAGTTAATATCTTTACTCCCTCAGGCACAGGTGCGTCATAATCTTCACGCCGGTTATAAAGCACATCTTCTTCGAGTTCTTGACCTTCTTCTTCCCAGCTCTCGCCGAGCGAGGTATTCACGAATACTTTCAGCGCTTCCGTCCCTTTTTTCTTCGCCGTTTTGAAATCGTTGATGATTTCGCCCCAGCGCTTGAACGGACTGATCAATTCATTCAGGTGGAAGCCGCGCATAGCCGATTCCGCAGTGGCGATCCAATGCCCCTCTTGACGCTTCCACTCGAATTCATTACTCAAAAAACCGCACTCTGTACAACGGTGCGATTCTGTTTCAAAATCAATTTGACTCCACCGTAATGGTTGCAACGCTTCACAGCGAGGACACGGTAAGTTGTAGTATTCCATCGTGCTAAGTTCAAATTCTTTTTCGATCCGCGAAACGCCTTTAACAGTCGGGGTCGATACTTTTATTTTCTTCCGGTTATAAAAGGCAGTAGTTCTCTTCTCGGCCAAGTCCAGCGGATCCCCTTCGTCACCTGCAGAAGCAGGGAACCGGTCAATCTCATCCGCTAACACGATGCGGATCGGACGGGCTGCCAGTCCGGCAGGCGCATTCGCCCCGCCGAGTGCAATGAATCCACCGGGGAAGGATTTAAAAAGAATCGTATTGGAAGAATCCCGCGTCTTAGAATTTCCTACCCGGTCAGTCAATCTCGGAGTATCCCGAATCATCGGGGCAATACGCTCTTTTGAAAAGTCTTTTGCTTTAGCTTCCGTCGGCTGGATGAAAAGAATCGGGGAAGGGTCATAGTCGATAAAATAACCGAGACCGTTCAGCAGGATTTCCGACTTTCCCACCTGCGCCGAAGCCATAATCACAATGTCTTCGATATATGGATCATTCATGGCGTCCATAATTTCTCTCAAGTAAGGAGTTCTGGACGTTCTCCATTGCCCTGCCTCCGCTGATGATTCTCTCGATAGCTTACGATGCTGATCGGCCCATTGCGATACAGTTAAATCTGGAGGAGGGGTAAGTCCCTGGCTGATAATCCTACGGAATAAACCGGCTGTTTTATTTTCTTTCAACGACGCCGGCCTCCTCTGGGCTCTCCACATAAATCTTGTCATCACTCTGCTCATAAAAGACTGCCGGATCATAATCTGACAAAATGGTCATCAGCTCTTTGATGTCGCTTCTTAAAGTTTCGCGAATTGCATTGATGTCCGTCTCGCCTAAAACTTTTCCAGCCGAGCGTGTAGGCAAAGACAATAACTGCGATCGAAAAAACTCCATCATTTTGTTCATGACTTCTTCCACGTCAGAAGATCGGTGCAATTCACCGGACATGATGTTATATTCCGCTTCCGACTTCATGCGCCTAGCTCTGATCCAAAGAGTTTCTTCTCTCAACTTATCAAGATCCGCATCTTCTTCAATCAGCTTGTTTTTTGTGTATTCGTTGAAGCTTCGAACGCTGGCAACCAAATCATACTTGCCGTGTGACGCTCGAACGATGGCTTTTTCATCCACCAGCTGCTGAATTCTGCGTGCGCTCAAACCCATGATTTCGCAAATTTCATCTGTCGAAACTAAATAATTTCTTTCCTTCAATCCCTTGCCACTCATGGCCTCGCCTCCTTTTACGAAACCGAATTTTCAAAGCGAAATGAATCGAAAACGAAATGACCTTTCGAAACATGAAACTAGATCGTTTTTGGGCCTCGCCAGACCCGTATGGAGTTAAAAACGCCCAAAGAACCTATGTTTTTTCTGAAAATTTTGTAAAATAGCTTGTACCTTAGAGCCACATGGCTTCAAGGCACTTTTTGTGTCACTCAAGATTTTTGCTTCTTCACCCTTAGCGGGCAAGTGGGAAGAAAACACTGTTGAATGTGCCATTTCCTATGTTTTGTTACATTCAAATAAATCATTTAAACCCTTGATAATTAAGCTTTTTAAGATTTTATTTAAAATGAATGTGTCGATAAGCCTGATAACGTCCTGTTCAAAGTTATTCAAACGCTATTTATGCGTCGCCTGGCCGCTTAGACGTTCGCCTGGAGGTAAAGAAAGCACCGCACGAATGAAAGTGTGCAGTGCTTTTATGTACCCTTATATGAGTTCCTACGGCTTCTATTCATATTCCGCTGATCCTGTCCATATCATAAATCTTCTGTTCGATCCGCTCCGACATGACTCCGATGTATCGCAAGGTCTCCGTCTGCGAGCCGTGATTGTATATCTCCTGCAACTCAGCTACGTCCTTGTGCTGCTGGTAGTATCGAAATCCGAATGTCTTGCGCATCGTGTGCGTGCCGATCCGAATCTCAAAACCTAAATCCTCAGATGCTGATTTCAGAATTTCGTAAGCACGTTTTCTGGAAATCGGTTTTTGCTTTTTGCCTCTTCCAGTTTTGCGGGAAGGGAATAACAATTGCGTCCTTTTCATATTCATGGTGTAGTCTCTCAATACTTTCTTCAGCTGCGGATGGAGGATGATGCGTTTCATCTTGCTGGTCTTTTTCTCAAACAATACTAAATGCGTTTTCTCTACATCCGCTGCACGCAGAGGCAGTATGTCAGATATCCGAAGTCCAGTATAGATACCGACCAGGAACATAACATAGTCTCTTTCATTCCGTTCTTTCAGGTAGTTGGCCATCGCCACGACATCTTCATCTTCTCGGATCGGTTCCACTGAGTTCATAACATCTGCCACCCTTCATCCTTTATTTTCTTTCTCGCCGCTTCGATTGTATAATTAACCGCCCGTCTGGTTATACCAAGCATTTCACCTATCTGTGAGGCGGAGAAGTCCATAGACACCAATTCCATTACGTCGACTTGTCTTGGAGTCAAGCATTTCTTTATCTCCTCCACAAGCTCCTTACGTATTTTTTCTTCATACTCTTTGTCTTCACTTTGCTCAGTAGGCCATGGGTCATATGTAGTAAATGATTCATCGTCTTTCCTTCGCTCAATCCAATGATGCTCAAAAGGTATTTCTCTTTCGTAGTATGCTCGGCGCTCAATACTTCGCGAGACTGGAGGCTCTGTGTTGTAACGGATGCAATGGATGCTGTACGTTAGGCTGGATATCATACTGTTGATAATTTCTTTTTCTTGTTTTAAAACTTTATTCTCACTTTTTAGTTTCTTGTATTGCGATTCCCATGCACGGACGTCGTCGGCAGTCATATAGATTTCCCCTCTATCTGCACTCGCACCCATTCCCGTATTCTTCATCGTTTCAATTCCATGTTCACAATCCGTTATTTTATTATTTAGATTACTTTGCATGGCTCTGGTTAATTTCGCGGTCTTTTTATACTCATCAAGCAACATCTTCACGTTATCGTCACCTCGTTAGATTGAATTGTCTTACCGAATGACCTTCTGTTAATATAAAAAAGGCGCTAAATCAAATTGTTGACTTCAACAAAATGATTCAGCGCCCTCGGTTTTTCCGACTAAGCGTGTTTATCTTTTTAGTGTGACCCTATATGCTAGGTTACCTATCTTGTAGTTCTGACAAGGTAATTCTAGTATACCATGTGATGGCAATGGAATGGCTTGAACTTTTCCATTTTCGACAATATAAATTACTTTTTCATCCGTCGCATCGATCATCGCTGTCATGTCGCTCTTGTTAACTGGTATGTCTTTTGCTTTTATGTTCATAACGTCCCTCCTTCGTTTTATGTTCGGAAAGTGTATTAGCCGAGACGAGCTTCCCCCTCAACAACATCCGCAATTACTCCCAGCTCTTCTAATTTCTCGTAAGCTTCCTTCTCGCTGCTGAACGAACACCCTAACTTGGAATCCCTAGTCCATGTGTCATCGTAAGGGTTGTAATAAAAAACAGGCTTTACAGGTCCACTTGCGCTTTCAATCAAAGCTATAACCCAAACTTTCATAGTAATTACCGTCAATGAAGTCCCTCCTTCGCTTTATCCGTCTAATACATCACTTCCTGCGCCCTCTATTCGATTCATCCTGTATAAACCGCAAGCCCTGGTACTCAATAACCGTAGGCTTGCCTTTCTTGCGTTTGTGTACTGTGACTGTGGGTGTCGGATTGATGATGATGGCTCCGTGTTTTCCCGGGATCATGCGGACTCACCTGTCTCACTTATTGATACACAAGACAAATCATCCACTCTTACGATATGAACCGCATCACCTTCAGTTATTCTTATAACGGAATGCAGATTTTCATTGAACGATTCATCTATAATGTCGATGATTTCAACCAATCCTTTTTGATTTTCGGGCGTTTCTTCCACATTCATTGTTTGAGTTCCACCACTTTTGTAAAGTAAGTTAATTTTTATCATTCCATCCCCTCCAATAACTTTAGCTGCTCCACCAATTCCGGCTCCCGATAATTCCGCGTTACGTCCACACTGTCGAGCATCGCCTGCAGCCGGCGGTTGTTTTCTTCTACTTGAAAACGCTCGGATTGTTCTACTTCCAATTGCCGATTACAAATTTTTACTTGTTCACTTAACTTGGCGATGAGCACCTTTTGTTCTTCAATCAGATAATTTCGGTTAGGCATGTGGATGCAACCCCTCTCTCGCTATCGCTTTTATCATGTTAATCTGGAAAGCTGACTCTGTTTTTATTGCCGCTATTTGTTCTAATCGATTCTTCATACGCCTTGTGATTTCAAGCAGACGAAACACTTCATCTGCTTGATACTCACTTTCTCCAATAGCCGCTTTTACTGCCAATTTGTGAAGTAGTTCTGTTTCAGTCATAAGCAAAGCCCTCAGCTCTTTCGCTTAATGATACATACCTTTTCGCAAGGGCTAAACTCAATTTTTCCGCATCTTCCAGTATTTTCACCTTATTTTCTAACACTTGGCATCGGTGTTGCATTTCTTTATAAGCTAAGTCTGCCTCGCAGAACGATTCTTGTTGCTTATCAGCGAGCTTTGTATTTTGGATTGCATTCAATCTATCAATCTCGTTCTTCGCATTTTCAATTTGACCTCTGAGTACCATGTTTTCCTTCTCTGAGCTATCGAGTTGTTTTTCTGCGTATTCCCTGTCCGTCGCTTCTTCGTTATGACTGACTTCTAATCTCTTCATTTCAGACTTGATTCTGGTGTATTTTTCTTGGAGCTCTTCGTAATCTCTTGCGTGACTTTCCTTCAATCGATTGATTTGTTCTTTCAATAGCTTGATTTCAATAATATTCTCTCCAGCACTTTTCGCTTCTTTTGAGGTTGTTTTTTCTCCCGCCTGTTGCGCCGCTTCCTTTTTAGATTCACCTGCAGACTTGATTAATCCGGCAGCACGCTTCCATTCGTTGAATCCCGCGTTATGCATTTGGTATTTCCTCATTATCTTTACATCCGAAACACCTTGTGCTTTTAAGTCCTGGTACTCGTCAATTGTTATTGGCGCGTTTTTTAAAACTTCTCGTTTCTTATACACTTCTTCCATCATGCGCTTGTTTTCTTCTTGTTTTGTCGTCATTTCAATTCCTCCTATTTCTCCTAGAAATTTGTATCAATTACACACCAATAGCTCTTCAGCTTTAAATATTCCGTTCCGCTCTTTTCCTTGGAATTCTACTTCGTATTGATTCAATTTCCTGCTAACCCTTTTAACGACTAGTCCTTTTCGTCCTTCGTATTCTTGCAGGTAGTAAAACGTCTCAACATCATCATCATCTACAGCAGCACGAACCCTTACCTCGTCGTAGATCCGTATGGGTTGTTCGCGAATTATTTCAACCTCTGTCGAAAAAATATCTAACTGCTCTTGCATGATAGAGTGCCTCCTATTTTCGTATGTTTTCTAACAGCGACAAGCTGGACGCTACCAGCAAAGTCGCCACTAGGAATATATTGATTATTGTCACGTCAATACCCTGTGTCTTGTCTAACGTGGTTGACTTTGTTTTTGTTGTAGTAGGCTTGCTCTATTTGTTCCCAGGTGAATCCGAGCATTTCACCAAGGCCGATAAAGTTTTCAATGATATGGAGATAATTCGGCAAACTTTCGTAGGCAAGCATCGTTCCTACTTTCGTTGAAATGAAGACGAACTGCTTGGCAATACTTCGGTTATTCACGGGCCTTGCTTCTTTCACTAATAGATGAAATTCCAAATCCAACCCAATCGACAAAATAAAGTGCAAGCAATCCACGTATTCTTCGAGCAGAGGGTTTTTATCATATTTTGCTATGCTTGAAAATCCATTATCCCCGCATTGTTTTTCTTCGTGATGTGAATACGCTTTGATTCTCGGTTCCCGATCCACGCTCCAAAATTTAAAACCGCGCCATTCATTCGCACACTCGCCTAGCTCTACCTGCAAAGCCAAAATCTTATCCAACAGCAGGTCCTGTCCTTCCAACCCCTTCTCTTTCACAATCCGTTCATCCAACTCGCGTTGCATTTCAAACATTTTATTTAAGTCCAATATTTTCTCCACCTTTTAATTTTCTCTACCTGCATACTCTCTGTTAGCGCACCCAGAACACAACTTGTGTCGCCAGCAATAACTGTGAGCGTGTGCTATTTCCGCTTTCTTGCATATATGGCACGTGATTTCTATTACTTCGTTGCGCGATCGTTTAGCTCGTACACACTGATTGTTCGTTCGTCTGCTTTTCGTTTGCATTCACTTCTGCCTCCCCATCGAGCTTGTAAGGCACACCATTTCTAAACTTGTAGCCCATACGCTCCAACTTACCGCGTATTCCGAGAGCACTTTTATTTAATCTGTAGCCGATATCTTCCATGCTGTATCCTTTACTTACTAAATCCAGCAATGCTGCAACATCTGCATGTGTATACTTGACTTGGTTATTCAGCCTTACTGGACGTGCTTTCATATCCAGATCCAAGAGCCTTCGTTTAACAGCACCTTGTGACCTTTTCAGGCGTTGCGCTATTTCTGGATAAGTGAAGCTGTGTGCGTTTACCATGCTTCTAAGCATTCGATCCTCTTCTTCTGACCAGGGGTTCTTATTTGACTTATCAACATATAGACGCTTCGCCTGATCTGCACTGCGCTTCACTCCCACCCACTCTTCTTCAGCACCGAGCATATTCTTTTCAAACCTTGAGAAATCAATCATTTCTTTGTTCTTTTCAGCCCACTTCCAAAAGTCTTCTATTTTGATGAACATGACACTTTTCTTGGAAGCAAGCCGTTTATTTACTACTGGCAAGTCGTATACTTTCACCCAATGATTCAGCGCGTTGTAATTAACCCCTATAACTTCTGACAGCTGCAAGAGCGTTAACCCGTTAAAACATTTACGCGGATCTCCCAGATTAAGACGTGTTGCTTTTATTTTTACGCTGTTAACTGTGCGCCCCAGCTTCTTCGCAATGGTTTTGTAAGAAATAACACCCCACTGATCTTCCAAATATTCCACTTCTTCAGCGGTCCAATTTTTACGATGTCTATTCATCGTTACTACCTCCCGGACAATATTAGTAGATTGGTAAGCCGCCGGAGTTTTCAGGCGGTGCATACTGTTGAGAATGTCCACCGTAATTGCCTGGGCTGTTGTATTTGTTCGTTTGAGTATTGGATTGCGTTTGTTGTTGAGGTTGCTGTGATCTTTGCTGTGCATTATTACGGGGTTCCAAAAACTGCGTGCTGTCTGCAACAACTTCTGTCGTATACACCCGCTTTCCGTCCTGGTCTTCAAAGCTGCCTGTTTGAATTCGTCCATCCACTCCTGCCAAACTCCCTTTTCTAAGATAATTTGAAATATTCTCCGCTTGTTTTCTCCATGCCACACAATTGATAAAGTCTGCTTCGCGTTCGCCTTGATTGTTCGAGAACGCTCTATTCACCGCTAAAGTGAAACGAACGACTGCAATTCCTGCTTGAGTGTATTTTAGCTCCGGGTCTTTTGTTAGCCTGCCGACAAGTACAACTCTATTTATCATTTGATTACCTCTATTCTTTTTTAAGATCCAAATAACTGGTCGTATAATTTAATTAGTTCCTGATCGTTCAATCCTTCTAAGTAATCTAGTGAGTAATTTTTTCTAAGTGTAATGGCTGTAATTAGCGCACCACGTTCTTCTTCAGGCATGAATTTCACCTCCAAATATTCCGTTTGATCGTTCTGTTATTAACCCGTTCTGCGCTTGCTCCAACACCATGAGCGCGATTTCAAACGGCTTGCGTTTCAGATTTTTTGCAATGTCTTCGATGTGTTCCCCGTTATTCCATAGCTCGCGGAAAAGTTCTGGTTCGCCTGCTCTGACTGCCCAATCGATATCCATGCTGTCCAATAGCACTTGATCCATGTCGTTCACTCCTTTCAGTTCAGCGCGGAAAGTAGAATGTCCATCGCGCCTGATTGATCAGTGTTCGTTTCTTGCTGCAAACTTTTGAGCGCGTTGTCGAATTGCTGTTCCAGAACTTTGTCCTGCTGGCCGGAATCATTCCAAGCTCCGGCGATCAAAATTAGTTGATTGATGATGTGCTGCAATTGGCTTCACTCCTAAAAATTAATATTTCGTATTCTTTTATCTGAGGTGTTTTCAAACTTAATTACATATGTGTCGCGCAACAGCCTGGAGACTGTTTTTGCGTCATACATGCGACACAACGATTCTCGGTCGAGATTGGTAGTGAAGATAGTAGATTTGTCTTGCCTGGAGTCTGCTATGCCTTTTAATATGCGTATTGTGTAGTCGGAAGCTTTTTTGTCCGTGCCCGTAGCTCCTGTTTCCGCTCCCAGATCATCCAGAACCAGAAAATCAACCTTTGATAGCAGCTGGATGAAATACCGCTCTGTGTATATACTTTCTTTGTTTGAGAAACTGTCGCGCACTCTGGATAACATCTCGTCAATGTCGATAAACAAACAAGTGCGATCTTGATTATCCGTTTCGTTCATATTCCGGATGATGCTCATAGCCAGATGACTTTTACCGACACCTGGATCGCCATGAAACAATGTATTGAATTTGTTGCCTGATCTGTATTGATTGACCGCTTTGATCGCGCGTGCTTTATTCGTCTCTTCTTCAGAGTTCGGTGAACATTCATAGTTTTTGAAGGTTGCACGAATCAATGTTTTATCTTTAAAGAGGGATTTGCTTTCTAATGTTAAATAGTTTTTACTGAACAACGCGCGGTTAAGTCGAGCAGATTCTTTCTTTTCTAACTCTTCAGTTTCTCGCTCACTTTCGCATTTAGGACATACTTCTATGCCGTCAAACATAAGCTTTTGATAACGCTTTGTAATCGTCCTGCCTAATGATGCGATTGATTCATGTTCGCAATAATTAGAAGTTGACTCCATCCGACCAGATTTTTTTAGGTTTTCCATTACGTTGCTCATCGCGTCCGATAGTTTCTGCATTACGACTAACCTCCTTTTGATTTAAATAAGATTCAAACTTAGTGCCAAATAGAGTATCTGGACGAATGAACTTACTCATTTTCGAGTCGTTGATCCACTCTTTTGTTTTGATATCAATAACTTTGTAAAAGTCTTCTAATCTAAAACCTTCATTCCATCTAGCTTGAATCAAATCTTTTGTTTTTCTGGTAGTTGAACGGTAGTTAGCAGAGGCTGCGTTGTTGAGATAATTTATTATCTCGACAAAAGGTATTATCTCTTTCTTATTCTTTTCTAGTTCTAATTCTAGTTCTGTTGCGTTACCATTCGTTACTGTTTCGTTACCTGTAACGCTGTGTAACGTTACATTTTTGTCGACGTTTTTTGACGGAGCGTTGATAGCCTTGAGTTGTCTGTGCCTGGCCACCCTTTCTCTGGTTTGTTTTCTCATCTTTTCTAGCCCGTCAATGTTCTGGTGCTTCTCCCAATTCGCTATACTTAGGTATGAATGCTCATCCAACTCCAACATTCCAAAGTCCTTAAACGTCTTGAGCGCCAGACGAACTGTTGCTAGAGGGCGATGAAATATAGCTGCAAGCATCTCCTCTGTGTACGGAATATTTTCGCTTAGGTATATATAACCGCTTGCGTTCGTTTTTCCCGCTTGCGCTAGCAACTTTAACCAAATGACCAATAGCGTGTCAGCTTCGGGCATTTGTTCGATTAGCTTGATCTTTTCATCATCAAACATGCTGACGCTTAATTTAATCCACTTTACATCTGCCATGATGATCCTCCTTCGTGTTGACAAGATAGTTGTTTTAGGTGATGATTAGAGTAGTAAATATATCAGCGTCGCTCACTGCTCACCCACACTCCACATGTGAGTGAGCTTTTTACATTCTTGCGTGCGCAATATAAAAGGCCCCTTGCTTGTCCCGCTTTGGAATACCATCGCGGCCGACTCTTCCTGCTGGCAAGACCTGAATGTGATAATCACACTCGTGACATTCAATTTGCGGGATACCCAGGGGGATGTAATGACTTCCCTTGTGTCCACATTCGCAGTAATATCTGCATTTATAACGCTTGAATCCGTTGGTTTCTATTTTTATTCCTGTTATCCAAAATTCAGGCTTACCGTTGATGTACGGTCTTTTAGTAACGTCAAACATTTACCTCACCTCTTTCGCTAGACTGATAAATTCGTCATACTTATTAAGTACCGTTTGCGGTATTTTAAGGTTTTTGTTTTCCCGCGAATCATAATATTTACCCGTTTGCGTATCACGCTTATAAATAATAACGGTCCTTACTTTGTACTTTGGCAAGCTCTCGACGCTTTCTACTTTCGCCTCCACCTTCCAAGATCCACTTTCGCTTCTCCATGTTTCATGTAGTTCCGCAAACGCAACATCTGGTTTACCTATTGGCGCGATGCATACACTTTTGCTCATTTCTCGACTCCTCCTCCACTTCTTTTCCCGCGTCTGACCACAGGACGCCTAGCATGAATGCGATGATCGGCATTGTAATAGCGCACACCAACAAGTATTCGTAATCCGTCATAATGACGCCACCTCCGAAATGTACTGGTAGTGTTTTGGGTGCGTCTTTTCAATTGCCGCTAATTCTGAGTCATCAAATATTGTGAAAAACTTAACGCCATACACTTCGTTTGTAAGTGTGTATGGATACTCATAGCCGTTATTATTTTCTACGTCATAATATTTTGGAGCAAAAGATTCCAAGAATGAAGTTGTTCCAAGTTGCACTCTTGTTCCTAAAGAATCAATATTGATTGCTGTTATTCCGTCTCCAGAATTCTCCGTTTGGCTATCATCCACAACCGAAGCCAATACATTTATTAGATCAACGGTTTCGTTTACAATGTTCATGCTTGCTCACCTTTCTTCTCCATGATTGGAAGGATATTTTTGGCTTTAAGAAGTTCGTAGATATACAGCCTTCCTTTTTGCGTCCACTTCGTCATGAGCCTCGTTCCTTCTGATCCGTCTTGCTTTCGGAAAGTGGATGTGTGTGACTTTGTGTAGCCTTGACCTTTATGCTTTGCGTAGAGTAACCACTGGCCGTTAATCTTGTACTGGATGCCGTGAGTATTGAGCAGCTTATTGAATGCATGCGCAGTCATTCCGTAATCATCCGCTATTTGAGTAGTAACCATTAAGTCGGTTGACTTCAAAACTTCGTCGACATAAGTAACTTTTGGCTCCATCTCGCTAACTCGCTGGTCGAGTATTTTGTTTTCTAACTGCAACTGCTCTTTTTCTTCTTCTGCTGCTACTAATTGCAAAAGAGCTTCTTTGAAGTTGGTCGGTAAATTGAATTCCGGTTGTTTGTTTTCAAGTTCTTCAATACGCTTGATAACCTTGTATCTAGTTTTGGCATCGTATTTCAAAGCTAGTTGCATCGCTCCGTCTTTGCCGAATAAGTAGCAGGGGTATTCTTTGCCGCGACTGTTTGTAAAAGTTGACTGCTCAAAAATGAGCCGTGAGATTTCTTCGCCCAAAGATTCAATTTCATTACGAATATCGCGCATGACGTTCTTGTGTTCTTTACCTACAATTTCCGCAATGTCTAAACTTGTCATTTGTACTTCCGCTTTCATTAGCTGATTCATATGATTTCCTCCTCTTGAAATAAATCATTAAGTGTACAACTGAAGTATTCCGCTAACTTCATAGCTTCTTTTAAAGTAAAATCAGACTTACCATTTTCTTTTAATGAATAAGTGGCGTGATTAATATTCAGCACACTCGCGATTTCTTTTTGCTTTACACGCGATTCTCTTCTTTTAACATAGAGTTTGAAATGCATCCTTCTTCACCTCTAATCTCGGTAATACCGAAGTTTCTAGGTAAAAAAATATCTTCAATCGACATTTTAAAGAATTGACTAACAGCAAACATCTCGTCCATCTGGAACTGATGTCGACCTCGTTCCTTCATTCCGTATGTCTCTCCCGTGATTCCCAACAGTTTTGCCATGTCTTTCTGCTTCAAACCTCTTTCGCTACGCAAGCGAATCAAGTTCCATTGCTTCATGTTTTTTTCCTCCTGTCTATTTGCTATGAATCTATCATATTCGTTATTACCGAAGTTGTCAACGAAATGTTTCGTTTTTAAGGAATAAATATCTTCAAACTGCATAATACTATGGTATAATAAGTCCCGGAAGGAGGCCGCACTAATGAAGGAAGATGATTTGTCGAGGTTTGTTGGAAGTAAAATAAAGTATTACCGAAGAAAGAAGAAACTAACGCAAAGCGAATTAGGAGAGTTGATAGGTAAAAAAAATAACACTGTATCAAATTATGAAACCGGTACGATCTCGCCGGAGCAAGATGCTTTATTCGCTATCGCCAAAGCCCTTGATATTAAAGTGGATGATCTGTTCCCAGAAATGAATGTTGTGGATGACGATAATAACTTTGAACGCGCGTTACGGATGGCGAATGGATTAGAGTTGAAAGAAATGAATTTTTTGAAAGAGTTAATAGAAAAAACCCTCTCCATGCAGGGAGAGGATCGGGAAAAGTTTTTAGAAAGCATCAGGTTTACCGTGGAGTATTACGAGAGGATGAATCAAGACTAATTTTTGAATTTTGGCCGGGCGGTTTACACTTCTGTTCTTTCAGAAGTTGGACGAAACTCACCAGTGTTTGTACTGCATTGTTTTTCATAACATCGCCGCCTTTATAATATTGTGAGGTGTCTAGTTGGCTTACAAAGTCGGAAGATGCCTACTTCGAGAACGCTTGGATGATGCCGGTATAGATCAGGTTATGTTAGCGAAAAGTTTGAATGTGACTAAACAACAGGTGAATAAATATGTCACCAACAGACAACGTATGTCACTCGAAACCGCTAAAAATATATCATCTATCGTCCACTGTGAAATTGAAGATTTGTACGAGTGGATCGAAGTAGGTAATGACGAGTAGATTCATCATCTACTCGCCGACAAAAGTCAGCCGAAGAACTTACCTCCATTATAGCTCAAATTTTCTTAAATTAGGTAAAATAAATGTATTTGACTTATTTAATATAGTTACTATATCATGAAAAGAACAAATGTTCTAGTTATATTTGAGGAGGTATTCTGATGGCAGTAAAAAAGGATGACAGCTCGAAAAAATGGTTCTTCTACGGAATGCACCCTAACGGCAAACAATATAAGCGCAGAGGATTCCGGACAAAAAAAGAAGCTCAAACCGCAGAATTGAAATACTTGGATGAGTATGAGAATACTGAGCCGGGTGATGATATAACGTTTGAAGTTTTAGCGGAGGAATACTTACAGTGGTATGAAAAGCGAAGAAAAGCATCCTCGTACATTAAGATCAGCAGCATCATTAATACGCATCTGATTCCGCATTTTGGAGATGTGGATATTAAATCTATCCGGCCGCGCGATGTTACGAAATATCAGGACACCATCATAGGAAACTTTAAACCATCCCATGTAAAGAAGATCCATACAACATTGGCTGCCGTACTAAAACATGCAGTAAAACAGGAATACTTAAAGACCAACGCCGCGACCATAGCGGGCAATGTAGAATTGGAAGAGGACAAGCATATCAACTACTGGACACTTGATGAGTTTAAACAGTTTATATCCGTTGTTAACGACCCACTTTATCATGCTTTATTTATGACTTTGTATTATTCGGGGATGAGGAAAGGGGAGTTGCTTGCACTTACTTGGGGAGATATAGATTTTGAAAACAATTCAATCCTGGTCAATAAAACCGAATACAACCGAAAGGTTACATCCACAAAAACAAAAGCATCCAATCGAACGATCGTGATGCCCGGTCACGTTATGCGGTTGTTATCCGGTTTGAAATCAAAGAATGACAAGATGACCTATGTAGTGTTCGGGGAGTTTCATGATAGTTTGTCGACTTCCACACTGGACAGAAGATATGACCGTTATATAGAGGAATCAGGAGTGAAGCGCATTCGCATACACGACTTCCGGCATTCGCACGCCAGTTATCTGATTAACAAGGGGATTATTATATCTGTGGTAGCTGCCCGCCTGGGTCACAGCGATCCTGCAACTACTTTAAACGTGTACTCTCACCTATATCCGACAACAGAAAAAGAAGCCGTACTCACAATGGAGGACGACTTCAAGCCTGTGCAGATATTGAAATTCAAATCTTGATTATGCCAATATTATGCCAGCACCTCTGTAAACACCGTTAAATCAACGGTTATGGAGACGGTGGGAGTCGAACCCACGTCCAAAGGCTCTGCTACTTCAGCGTCTACGCGTGTAGATCGATTATTTAGGTTTCGCGCAAGCATTCTGCCATCAATCAGGGCGTCCTGTGCGCTATTCCGGGAATCTCTTATGACATCCTCAGAATGCAGATGTCATCGTAGCTCACTATAAGTGAACCTTACGCCTCCACATGAGCGATGGAAACGGAAGGTAGATTCAACAGCTTACGCTGCGAATGCTAGGTTGTTGTTTGTTTTGCCAGTTATTATTAACTGTCGTTTCTGACGGAGACGATCCCTCCGACGCGCAGCTCAAGCCCAGACCACCCCTGTCGAATCCGTAACGTCCCCGAAGGAAAGTTCGGAACCCGGGCCCGTTTCACTTAGAACGGCGGGTCGTACTTGAAACTAACTATAGTATATAATAAATCGGTGCAAATATCAATCTTGCTGTCTGGCTTTGAATGCCCGCTGCATATCGCGCTTGTGCTCTTTTTCTTTCAGGTCCTGGCGCTTATCATAGAGCTTCTTCCCTTTACCTACACCAATCAATACTTTGGCGAAGCCGTTCTTTATATACATCTTCAGCGGTACGATCGAATACCCTTGTTCTTTCATCGTCCCAACGAGTGACTTGATCTGCTTTTTGTGCAGCAGCAGTTTCCGCACGCGGACGGGATCATGGTTGTGGATGTTTCCCTGCTCATACGGACTGATGTGCATATTGGAAATCCATGCTTCGTTATTACGGATTAAAACAAACGCATCACGCAGCTGGACTTTGCCTTTGCGGATGGATTTGATTTCTGTACCTTTTAGCACGATTCCTGCTTCAATCGTTTCTTCAATTGCGTAATCATGATTCGCCTTTTTATTAATTGCGAGTACTTTACCGGTTCCTTTGGCCATGCAACTTCCTCCCCCAACAGAAGACTGGAGCAATGATCTCCAGCCTTATTTTTTCTTTGGACGTTTTTTAGATTTCTTTGGCATACCTTCATAAAACTTTTTCTTTGGTTTTTCATACTTTTTATTGCGCTTGTCACTGGAACCCTTCGCTCCGCCGCCAGCACTCGGCTTTCCGCCCTGGCCTCTGCTCTGGCTTCTTCCTTTGCCTGATGCACCGGACTGAATGACTTTTGGTGATGCTTTGCGGGAGCCTCTGAAGTTCTCTTTCATGCCGACGATTTCAAAGTCTACTGCCTGCTCTTCCGGCTTCACCGAAATAACACGCACTTTCACTTCGTCTCCAATACGGAATTGTTTCGCTGTGCGTTCGCCGATCATCATCATTTGACGATCGTCGAAACGATAATAGTCGTCGTTCATGTTCTGGACATGCACAAGTCCTTCTATCGTATTCTCCAGCTCTACAAACATACCAAAGTTCGTGACCGATGAAACGACACCTTCAAACTCTTCCCCCACTTTATCCACCATAAACTGTGCTTTCTTCAATGCATTCGTATCACGTTCTGCATCGACTGCACGGCGTTCGCGGTCAGACGTGTGCTGCGCAATTTCAGGCAGGCGGGCTGTCCAGTGTCCAATTGTAGATGAGGACAAGTCTTTTTCAAATAAATACGTGCGGATTAAACGATGCACGATCAAGTCCGGATATCTTCTGATCGGTGCCGTGAAATGTGTATAGAATTCCGTCGACAAACCGAAGTGTCCGAGACTTTCCTGATAATATTTCGCCTGCTGCATAGAACGCAATAACATCGTGGAGATGACAGATTCTTCCGGCAGCCCTTCAATCGATTCTACGATTTCCTGCAATGCGCGCGGATGTACTTGGTTGCCTGATCCTTTGACAACGATCCCGAAATTCGTCAGGAACTCAAAGAAGCGCTGCAGTTTCTCTTCTTTTGGATCTTCGTGAATTCGGTACAGGAACGGAACTTGCAGCCAGTGGAAGTGCTCTGCCACAGTTTCATTGGCAATCAGCATGAACTCCTCGATTAGGCGTTCTGACACGGTGCGTTCCACAATGACCACATCTGTCGGCCATCCTTTTTCATCCACCAAAATTTTCGATTCTTTGAAATCGAAATCGATTGCGCCGCGATCTTGACGCTTCTGACGGAGTATAGCTGCCAGTTTCGCCATATCGTTCAGCATTGGAACGATTTCTTTATACTTCTCGGATAACTCTTCATCTTTATTGTCGATGATTTCATATACGTCTGTGTATGTCATCCGATAATTCGAGTTGATGACACTCGGATAAATTTCATGTTCGACCACTTTTCCGTTATGGTCAACTTTCATCTCACATGTCAGTGTTAAACGGTCTTCTCCCGGATTCAATGAACAGATTCCGTTAGAGAGACGGTGCGGCAGCATAGGTATCACGCGGTCCGTTAAGTAAACGCTTGTGCCGCGGTCTGCTGCTTCTGCGTCCATCGGAGAGTTCTCCGTCACATAGTAGCTGACGTCTGAAATATGAACAAACAGGCGATACGATCCGTTTTCTTCTGTGAATACTGAAATCGCATCATCCAAGTCTTTCGCGTCGGCTCCGTCAATCGTCATCGTCAAGTCATTGCGCAAATCTCTGCGGCCTGCGAAATCGTCTTCCTGGACTGTTGTCGGCACACTTTTTGCGTGTTCCATCACTTCTGCAGGGAATTCAACTTCAATGCCATGCTTATGAATAATTGACAAGATGTCCACGCCCGGATCATTTTTGTGGCCGAGTATTTGTGTCACGATGCCTGTTGCGGACTTTTCGTCGTTTGGCCAGTTGGTAATTTCAACGATCACTTTCTGACCGTCTACGGCTTCCAGTGAATGGCCTTTTTCGATATAAATATCCATCGGCAGTTTTTTATCATCCGGCAAAACAAATCCAAAACCGTCATGTGCCTGGTAGGTTCCGACTACTTTCGATGTTTTGCGTTCGACAATTTTTGTGATAGCACCTTCGCGGCGGTCACCGAATGAACTGCCCGATACACGGACAAATACGATATCGCCGTTCATGGCACCATTAATATCGTGCGGCGGGATAAATACATCGTCACCTTCCACGTCTTCCGGCACGACAAAGCCGAAACCTTTTGCGTGCCCGATGAATTTACCGCGAAGCAAATTCATTTGTTCAGGGCTGCCGTAGCGATTATTGCGTGAGCGAACGACTTTTCCGTTCTGTTCAAGCTGTACGAGCGTTTTAACCAATTCTTTAAATTCTGCCGCCTGTTCCAGACCGAGTTCTTCTTGAATCTCGTGGACAGTGGACGGCTTATAGGATTCTTCTTTTAGTAAAGAAAAAATCCGTTCTTGTAATTCATTTTCTTTTGAATCCAAACAATCATCTCCTCCTATTCTTCCTGTCAGTTATATCTTCCCCTGTTTTCACTCCTGCCAATCAAGGGATTCTAAGAATTTCAGCACATTTTCGTGAAGCTGTGCTTTTTCCGGGCCGAGTGTAATCACATGTCCGGATTCTTCATACCACTGCAGTTCTTTGTACGTTGATTCCGCTTCATCATAAATGATTTGGGCAGACTGCGGATCGATTACTTCATCATGCCGTGATTGAACGACCAGCAGCGGTGTATAAATATGGCTGACTTCTTGCCGCACGCTCTGGACCATCGACTGCAGTCCGTCGAGCCCCGGCATGGATTTCGTTTTCAAATCGTTCATTTCTTCTGTAATCTGTTCTTTTGGCATGCCGGCGAACTTTTTGTAGTCGCGCGCATATTTCAACACACCCTGCCACATAAGATCCGTCGTTTTCATCGTCATCGGAGCACACATCGTTACGATGCCTGTAAGCGGAAATTCCGATGCCAGCTTCAATGAAAATACCCCGCCGAGTGACAATCCGGCAACTGCGATCTCTTCATATCCTGCCTCTTTTAACTTATTATATGCACTCAAAACATCTTCCCACCACTGCTCCGGGTTCGTTTTGATCAGCTCTTCCGGCGGCACACCGTGACCTCGGTAATGCGGTGCCAATGACGTGTAATTATGTTTTTCAAGGAAGCGGCCAAGCATCCGCACGTCTGCAGATGTTCCTGTGAAGCCATGCAATAATAATACCGCACGTTTTCCATGTTCAAAGAAAAATGGCTTCGGCTGGGCAATTCGCATGTTTTTCGTTCCTTTCTACGAAAAGCGCCTGACCGTTCAAACTTGGTCAGGCGCTTGCATTTTATATTTTCATAATCGCAATGGTTAAGACAAAGAATAAAACAGATAAGACGATTGTCGTTCGTTGAAGAACGAGGTCTAATCCGCGTGCTTTTTGTTTTCCGAAAAGTTGTTCTGCCCCTCCGGAGATGGCTCCTGACAGTCCCGCACTCTTACCGGATTGCAATAATACAACTACAATTAATGCTATAGCTACGACTACAAGCGATGCTGTTAAAACGGCATGCATGTTTTTCCACCTCCAAAATAGCAAGTTACAACATTTCTATTCTAACAAAGCTGATGCCCCGGCACAACCTTTTGTTACAAATTATGCCGATTCACCAGCTATTGTACGATTATTTATTCAAATTATAGAATGTGTCTTTGCCGAGGTACTGTGCCGTTTCAAATAACTGATCTTCGATACGAAGCAATTGATTGTACTTCGCCACGCGGTCTGTGCGTGAAGGTGCGCCTGTTTTGATTTGACCGGCATTCGTCGCTACGGCGATATCTGCAATCGTTACGTCTTCTGATTCACCGGAACGGTGTGAGATGACAGCAGTATAGCCAGCGCGTTTCGCCATTTCAATCGCATCGAACGTTTCCGTTAATGTACCGATTTGGTTCACTTTGATCAGGATGGAGTTACCGATTCCTTCTTCAATTCCGCGTGATAATTTCTCTGTGTTCGTTACGAACAGATCGTCACCAACTAATTGAACTTTGTCGCCGATGCGCTCAGTCAGCAGCTTATGTCCAGCCCAGTCGTTCTCGTCCAGACCGTCTTCAATGGAGACGATTGGATATTTTTCGCAAAGCTCTTCATACCAAGCGACCATTTCTTCAGATGTTTTGCGCACATCTTCGCCTGCAAGGTAGTAACTGTTTTGGTCTTTATCATAAAACTCGGAAGAAGCAACGTCCATTGCCAGCAAGATATCCTCGCCCGCTTTATAGCCTGCTTTTTCGATCGCTTCAATGATCGTTGTCAATGCTTCTTCATTCGAGCCAAGGTTTGGAGCAAATCCGCCTTCGTCTCCGACTGCTGTGTTCAAACCTTTGTCATGAAGGACAGATTTCAGGCTGTGGAAAATTTCCGTTCCCATGCGAAGTGCGTGACGGAAAGATTCTGCACCTACCGGCATAATCATGAATTCTTGAATGTCGACGTTATTATCCGCGTGCTCTCCGCCGTTTAGGATGTTCATCATCGGTACAGGCAGCTGCTTTGCATTGAATCCGCCCAAGTACTGATAAAGCGGCACATCAAGATAATCTGCTGCTGCGTGTGCGACTGCCATGGATACACCAAGAATCGCGTTCGCTCCGAGCTTTCCTTTATTATCCGTACCGTCCAGTTCGATCAATGCTCTGTCGATAACGACTTGATCTAACACTGAATAATTTTCTTCCAGTTCGTCAGCAATCACTTCATTGACGTGATCCACTGCTTTCAAGACACCTTTACCATTGTAACGATTTTGATCACCGTCACGAAGTTCTACCGCTTCATACTCACCAGTAGATGCACCGGATGGTACGATGGCACGTCCAAATGCGCCGCTTTCTGTGAATACTTCTACCTCTACAGTTGGATTGCCTCGTGAATCGAGTACTTCTCTAGCTTGAATGTGGGTAATGATTGGCATGAAGATCTCTCCTTAGAATAATGGTTTGCCGGTCATTTCAACCGGTTGTGGTATTCCTAACATTTTCAACATCGTAGGTGCAAGGTCCGCGAGTATGCCGTCTGTGCGCATTACTGCGTCAGGAACCGTAACGATGACAGGCACAGGATTTGTCGTGTGGGCTGTCATTGGCTGTCCGCCGATGGTGACGACTTCGTCCGCGTTGCCGTGATCCGCCGTAATAATAGCTGATCCGCCTTTCGCAGACAGTGCATCGATGATTCGGCCGAGACACTCATCGACCGTTTCTATCGCTTTGACTGTCGGTTCGAGCATTCCGCTGTGACCGACCATGTCCGGGTTCGCGAAGTTCAGAATAATCGCATCCTGCCGTTCAGCTTCGATTTCCGCAACGAGTGCGTCCGTCACTTCATAGGCACTCATTTCAGGCTGCAGATCATACGTCGCAACTTTTGGCGAGTTGATGAGAATCCGGGTCTCCCCTTCGAACTTCTCTTCGCGCCCGCCGCTCATGAAGAATGTCACGTGCGGATACTTTTCTGTCTCCGCAATCCGCAGCTGGCGTTTGCCGTGGTCTTCGAGCACTTCGCCGATAGTCTTTGTCAAATTGACATTATGGAATACAATGTCACCAACTACTTCATCATTATAATGCGTAAAGCCTGCAAAATGTAAGTCCGTAAATTTTTTCACGCCTGTATCAAAGCCGTCGAAGCTTGGTTGTGTCAAAGCGCGTGACAATTGAATCGCACGGTCCGGACGGAAATTGAAGAAGATTACTGCATCTCCGTTTTCAATCGCAGCGACCGGCTTGCCGTCCTGCTGTATGACAAAGGGCTCGACAAACTCATCATGTATTTCTTCGGCATAAGAAGCTCTGACTCCTTCTTCTGCTGATGCACAATGCGGGCCGATTCCGTACACCATGGCGTCATACGTCTTTTGCACACGTTCCCAGCGCTTATCGCGGTCCATCGCAAAGTATCTTCCGGAAACCGTGGCGATTTGGCCGACGCCAATTTCCTTCATTACATCTTCCGTACGTTTAATATACGGAATAGCAGTTGTCGGACCGACGTCGCGGCCGTCGAGGAAGGCATGCAAATAGACACGTTCCACACCATGTTCCTTCGCCATTTTCAATAAAGCGAATAAATGTTCATAGTGGCTGTGTACGCCGCCGTCAGACAGCAGCCCCATCACGTGAAGGACAGATTTCTTTGTCTTGACATGTTCCATCGTCTCAAGCAGCGCAGCATTTTCAAAAAACTCGCCGTCACGAATCGATTTATCAATTCGTGTCAGGCTTTGATAGACGATGCGGCCTGCCCCAATATTCAAGTGGCCAACTTCAGAGTTCCCCATTTGTCCTTCAGGTAACCCTACCGCTTCCCCGCAAGCTGTTAATGTTGCATGAGGATAGTTTTCCCAGAGCAAATCAAAGTTAGGAATCTTAGCATGCGCCACCGCGTTGCCATACGTTTCATCCCGCAGGCCGAAGCCGTCGAGAATAATGAGCGCAACTGGTTTATTCGACATGAGTTCCAGCCTCCACTAATTGAACAAATGCGTCCGGATCCAGGCTCGCTCCGCCGACTAATGCGCCGTCGATATTGTCTTTGGCAAGTAATTCTGCAATGTTTTCTGGCTTTACGCTGCCGCCGTACTGAATACGGATGGCATCTGCCGCTTCTGCCGAATACAGTGTTTCGATTTTATGGCGGATCGCCGAACATACTTCATTGGCATCATCGGCAGTTGCTGTCTTGCCTGTCCCGATTGCCCAGATAGGCTCGTACGCGATGACTGCCTGCTTCGCGTGCTCAGCAGTGACACCCGAAAATGCTTTTTTCACTTGTGCGGACACGATAGAAACCGTCTCGTGTGCTTCACGCTGTTCTAATGTTTCACCGACACAAACAATCGGCACCAGGTTGTGATTAAATGCGGCCAGTACTTTCTTATTTACAGTATCGTCTGTTTCATTGAAATACTGACGGCGTTCAGAATGCCCGAGAATGACGTAGTCTACACCCAGGTTTTCCAGCATCGCCGGGCTGATTTCACCCGTAAACGCGCCTTCATCCGTATCATGCATTGTTTGAGCGCCTACTTTGATCCCAGTCGTTTCAAAGCGCTGCAGCAAGTCATTAATGTACAGCGCAGGCGGGCAGATGACTGCCTCCACTCGATCTGACGCTGTGAGTTTTTCTTTTATGTGTTCTGCAAAATCCGCAGCTTCACCGGACAGTTTGAACATTTTCCAGTTGCCTGCAATTATTCGTTTACGCAAAAGAATTCCTCCTCATTCTCTATCTTGTAATACGGCCACTCCCGGCAATTCTTTACCTTCCATGAATTCCAGTGAAGCGCCGCCGCCAGTGGATACGTGATCCATCTGGTCTCCCACTTCAAACTTTTCGACAGCCGCTGCAGAGTCTCCCCCGCCGATGACGGTATAGGCAGCTGTTTCTGCCATTGCGTCTGCCACTGTCTTCGTACCGTTCGCGAAAGGTGCCATCTCGAACACACCCATCGGTCCGTTCCAAATAACAAACTTGGAATCCTTAATGACTTCCTTATAACGCGCTGCTGTTTCAGGCCCGATATCCAGACCCATCCAGCCTTCCGTAATGCCTTCTACTGAAACGGTTTTCGTTTCCGCATCAGCCGCAAACTTATTTGCAACGACTGCATCAGTAGGCAAGTACAGATTGACTGATTTTTTCTCAGCCTTTTCGATGAAAGACTTTGCAAGTTCCACTTTATCTTCTTCCACTAGTGAATCGCCGGTTTGGTATCCTTGCGCGCGCGTAAATGTGTACGAAAGTCCGCCGCCGATCAGCAAATTGTCGACTTTGTCCAATAAATTATCGATGACGCCAATTTTGTCTTTCACTTTCGCACCGCCGATAATTGCCGTGAAAGGACGTTCAGGATGAGATAATGCTTTCCCGAGGACATCCAGTTCTTTTTCTAATAAGAAGCCAAGAACGCCCGGTATGTACTCAGCAATACCCGCAGTGGAAGCGTGTGCACGGTGCGCCGTTCCAAATGCATCATTGACGAAAACATCTGCGAATGAAGCATATTGCTTGGACAGTTCTGCATCATTTGTCTCTTCGCCCGGATTAAAGCGGACGTTTTCAAGCAAAATCACGTCGCCGTCTTTCATTGCCGCAATTGCCTGCTCCACTTCTTCGCCGATAGATGAATCCAGTTTTTTAACCGGCTTGCCAAGCAATTCGGACAATTTTTCGCCCGCGTTTGTCAAGCGCATATCTTCTTTCACTTCACCTTTAGGACGACCCAAATGGCTGGCCAAAATGACTTTTGCCCCTTCTTTCGTCATATGTTCAATTGTCGGCAAAGCCGCTCTGATCCGCGTGTCGTCCGTTACCTGTCCATCTTCCATCGGCACGTTGAAATCCACACGGCAAAATACGCGCTGGCCGCTTAATTGAATATCTCTGATTGTCTTTTTCATACCCATTGAATTACGTCCTCCTCCAGTTAAATACAAAAAGAGGAACGGGTTTCTCCGTTCCTCTCACCCACATTATTTCATTATAATCGGTTCGCATGGGAATGGCTACGATTTATAACACTTTCCATGGAATTCTCGTATTATAGGCCTTGTTCGCTCATATAACGCGCTAAATCGATACAGCGGGCGGAGTATCCTGATTCATTGTCGTACCAGGAAATCACTTTCACCATATTGCCTTCCATAACCATTGTTGACAAACCGTCCACTGTGGAAGAGGCTGTGTTGCCATTGTAGTCAATAGATACTAACGGCAATTCACTGAAGAACAGAAGATCTTTCAATTCGCCTTCTGAAGCTTTCTTCAGCGCGCCGTTTACATCTTCTACAGATACTTCTTTATCCAATTCTGCTACGAAGTCAACAAGTGAAACGTTTGGTGTCGGTACACGCACAGCCATTCCGTCCAATTTGCCTTGTAGCTCAGGTATAACTTTTGTTACCGCTGATGCCGCACCTGTAGATGTCGGAATCATCGACACGCCTGCAGCACGCGCACGTCTGTAGTCGGAGTGCGGAAGATCCAGAATGCGCTGATCATTTGTATACGAGTGAATCGTCGTCATCATACCGCGCTTCACGCCGAATGTATCATTTAGTACTTTCACGACTGGCGCCAGACAGTTTGTCGTACATGAAGCATTCGATACGATGTGATCAGTCGCCGCATCGTACGTTCCTTCATTTACACCCATCACAAGCGTCGTCATTTCACCTTTCGCCGGAGCAGACAGGATCACTTTCTTCGCGCCCGCATCGATGTGCTTCTGCAATGCATCTGTCGAACGGAAGACACCTGTACAATCGACTACGATATCTACACCGAGGTCTTTCCATGGTAAATCAGCAGGATCTTTTTCCGCGAATACGCTAATCTTTTTCCCATTAACAATGAGGGAAGATTCATCTGATTGAACCTCCGCGTCAAACACACCATGCACGGAATCATATTTCAATAAATGAGCAAGCATCGCTGCGTCCGTCAAATCATTGATTGCCACTACTTCCATATCCTCACTTGCAAATGCTTCACGCAGCACCAATCGTCCAATTCGTCCAAATCCATTAATCGCCAGTTTTACTGTCATCTGAATCGCCTCCATTAAAGTGGTTATTATCTTTTTGCCTTTCGGGCATTACATCCTCTTGATCAATGACAGCATTTTTTCTGCTGCCCCTTCATCAGTTACTAAAATTGTATGAGACGGTGCACTCGCCAAATACGACAGCAGTGCTTCCGCTTTGCTCGCTCCGCCAGCTACCGCAAACACTAACGGTACGTTCTGCAATTGTTCCATCTGAATGCCGACTGTGCGGATTCTGTGAACAATTTCGCCTTGCTGATTGAAATAAAATCCGAATGCTTCTCCTTTTGCCTGCTGATCCGCAAGAATCTGCTGTTCATCTTCAGGAGAGTTTCGCAATAAGGCCATTTTCGCTGCATCTCCAACTCCGTGAATGACGCAATCCGTTTGGCTGTACAAATCCAGCATCTCTTTTGCGGCCGGCTCATGCTGGAATACCGCATGCGCTTCTTCGCTGAGTGTGTCAGGATAATAAAACGCTTTATATGATGCATCGCAAGTTTCTGCGAATGAAGCCGCAATTACATTTGCCTGCAAGCCCAGTTCTTCTCCTACGCCGCCTCTTGCCGCGATGAACAGCACATCTTTCAGCTCTTCTGTCGGCATGAATGGAGGAACTGCAGCCACCGAACTGCCGCCGGTTACTGCGACAATCTTAACGTCTTTTACATGGGCACTAAACTGCTTGGCGGTTTGCATGCCAAGTAATTTCTTTGTTAAAGCGGAATGATCTGCATCACCTTCGACTACAAATACGTTTCGGATCGCCAGCTGCTCTGACAGCTTATTGGCAAGCTGCCGTCTGCCCGACTTTTCCTCCATCGTATCATGTAAAACAAAGAGCACTTCTATACCTTTTTCTGTAGCGGACACGCCTTCTTTTGCGATGTGCACCAATCCCTGATCTTTCAGCAGTTCAAGCATTGTCCGTGTTTCCCGCTCAGAATACCCTGACATGGAACTCAATGTTCTTCTTCCGACAGGCCCGGATGCTTTGATCAGTTTCAACATATGGTACCGTTGCTCAATCAGCAGCGGAAGTTCCGGTACAAGTGCAAGTTGTGCTTCAGTAAATGATACGTTCAATTACATCACTCTTTTCAAGTGGGTTGTTTTTGATCCCTGTTGTATATTATCGTCCCACCTAGGGTAAAAAAATACTATACACGAAGTATAGCATGCACAAGATTAAAACGCAATAAAGAAAGCGCTTTCAATGCTCAATTAATTCCAAAATATCTATATAGCCAATATTTCCATATGCCAATACCTGCCCATCCTGTTCAATGACTGGGATCATCAACATGTATTTTTCATGGATTTCGTCATCTTCTTCTATATTGATAGTTTGCCACTCAAGCGGATAATCCTCCGCGACCAGCCGCAGCATCCGTTCCGCTTCGTCACACAGCTCACAGCCCGGCCGTGTATAAAACTGAATTTGCATAAGTCATTCACCTCATTTTTATTATCATTACACGGAATTGGGCTAATTTCTAGAGAAGCGCTCAATCGGTTGTTGAGGCCGCGCCAACCCAACCAAAAAAAGCGGCGACAACTCACCAACTCGAGTCATCGCCGCTTCACGCACATCAAACTATTACCAGCTTCTGCCTGCGCCGCCGCCACCGCCGGATCCGCCGCCGCCGAAGCCGCCAAAACCTCCTCCACCGCTGCTTCCGCCGCCAAAACCACCGCCGCCGGGGCCTGGGAAGAATATAGGTCCGCCGCCTGACCGGCCGCCCGGACCGCCGCGGCCGCCTCTTCCTCCCCCGCCGAAAAAGATGCGGAAGAGAATGTAGAGAATAACGATAATGACGAAGAATGATGGAGTGCCTATGTCTTCGCCGCCTTGCTCAGGGTACGTGACCGGCAATTCATCGCCTTCAAGCCCGTACTCTGCTGCGATTTCATTATAGAAGGCTTTATAGACTTCCATAATCGCGAGATCCGGCTGCTCATCGCGAAGATAAGGCATGGCCAGTTCGTCTATGAATCGTCCCACCTTGCCGTCGGGAAGCGCGCCTTCGAGTCCGTAGCCGGTAGCGAGATAGAATTCGCGCTTGATGCCGGCTGCCTCGTCTTTTTCAGTCGAGACGACCAGCAGCGCGCCATTATCCATGTCTTTATCGCCTAACTGCAATTCACGCAGCGTGCGAAGTGCGTACTCTTCAACAGGCTCGCCTTCCAATGAATATACTGTACGGACAGCGAGTTCTGCCTTGGTTGCTGCCTGCAGACGGATACCGTACTCGCGTATTTCTGCTTCCTGTGCGGGTGATAAAATTTCCGCGTCATCTACTACTACTTCTGTAATCGCATGAACTGTCGCAGTACCGGTAAGGGCAACCAGCGCTGCGATAATGAACATGCAGAAGCGGTTAATCACTTCACGTCATCCCCGAAATCGACTGATGGCGGTTGTTGCGCCCCTTCGACCGCTTTGAAGTATTCTTTTTCGTCAAATCCAAAGATAGAAGCGATAATTTTTCCCGGGAATCGTTTGACTTTCCGATTGAAAACGGAAACTACGTCATTATAATCTTTTCGCGCAACTGCGATGCGGTTTTCCGTTCCCGCGAGTTCATCCATTAACTGCTGGAAGTTCTGATTGGCTTTTAAATCCGGATAGTTCTCGACAACGACGAGCAGCCTGCTCAATGCGCCTGAAAGCTCGGAGTCTGCGGCTGCCTGTTCTTCAGGGCCTTTCGCACCTGCCATCTTGCTGCGGGCTTCTGCAATGTTCTCCAGCACTTCTTTCTCATGTGAGGCGTACCCTTTCACTGTATTTACTAAGTTTGGAATTAAGTCCACTCTTCGCTGTAATTGCGTTTCGATCTGCGCATACGACTGATCGACGTCCTCTTCCAAATTGACTAACTTATTGTACGAAGGAACGATCATTATCGCCGCAATGACCACTAACACGATAACTCCTATAAGCGGGCCTGCTATTCTCTTCATGGACCACTGCTCCTTTCTCTCTCATTAGTATGTACTTACCCTTCTTCTTTCACTCGCCAAACTTCCGGCAAGGATATATTCCATACAGAGTTTTTGGAAACAGGTGGGTGATCAACCAGTTCACTTCCTATATATAAGCATACTATACGAATAATATGATTCCTCAACCGAAAAAACCCAGCCAATCCGTCTTTAAGAATATTTTTCATTCCATGCTTTACAGATTATTTTGAGTGAGCTATACTAATAAAGTTGCGTGAGGGAAACTAATGTTTTATATTTACACTAACATTAAAAAACTATACTGATTAATATGTAAGATAAATACTATTTTCCTTTTACCATAAAGTTGCACGAGGGAAAGAAAAAAGGAGGAAACCTGATGATTTCACCGATAACGGTTAACAATATTTCCGTTTCATATGACGGCGATGAAGTAGTAAAAGACGTATCGTTTTCATTCGGTCCCGGCAGCCTGATCGGAGTGCTCGGTCCAAACGGCGCCGGCAAATCGACTTTAATGAAGGCGATGCTCGGCTTAATCCATAAAGATCACGGAGATGTGAAAATCGGCAGTAAGCCGGTCGATTCTATGCGTAAACAGATCGCATACGTTCCGCAGCGTTCCAATATCGACTGGAACTTCCCTATCATCGTAAAAGACACGGTGTTGCTTGGGACGTATCCGAAGACAGGTTTATTCAGACGTCCGCGCAAAGCGGATAAGGAATGGGCAATGGAATGTCTGAAACAGGTAGGCATGGAAAATTTCGCGAACCGCCAAATCGGTGAATTATCCGGCGGGCAGCAGCAGCGTGTATTCCTTGCGCGCGCACTGGCTCAAAATGCCGATTACTTTTTCCTGGATGAACCATTTGTAGGGATCGACGTTTCCAGTGAAGAAATTATCATCGGGATTCTGCGCGAACTGCAGGCTGCCGGCAAAATTATTTTCGTCGTTCACCATGACTTATCCAAAGTGAAAAGTTACTTTGATGGACTGATTCTTATCAACAAAGAGCTGATCGACGCCGGCCCTGTCAACGAGGTATTCCAGTCAGATAATATGACGAAAGCATACAACCGGGAATTTATGCTTGATGGTTTGGGGGTCACACCGTAATGGAATTTATTCAAGACATCATGACGTACGGTTTTCTGCAGAAAGCTCTGATTACGTCGGTTATGGTCGGTATCATTTGCGGAGTCATCGGCAGTTTCATCGTACTTCGCGGCATGGCTTTAATGGGAGACGCAATTTCCCATGCGGTGCTTCCGGGTGTGGCTATTTCCTATATGCTCGGCATTAACTATTTCTATGGTGCGGTACTGACAGGTGTGCTGACAGCATTCGGTATTGGCGCGATTTCTCAAAACAGCCGCATCAAAAATGACTCCTCTATCGGAATCGTCTTTTCCGCAGCATTCGCACTTGGAATTATTTTAATTACACGGGCAAAAAGTGCCACGGACTTAACGCAAATTTTATTCGGTAACGTATTGTCTGTCCGCAGTTCCGATATGTGGGTGACATTAATTATAGGAGCCATCGTCATCTTGGTTGTCGTTCTATTCTTTAAAGAGCTTCTCGTTTCCAGTTTTGATGAAACGATGGCGGCAGCTTACGGCTTGAAGACGCGTTTGATTCACTATGCCATTATGTTTTTACTGACTTTAGTTACAGTCGCTTCATTACAGACGGTCGGTGTTATTTTGGTTGTCTCTTTATTGATTACACCAGCTTCCACCGCCTACCTGTTAACGAACCGCTTATCGGTCATGGTGGTGCTCGCCGCATGTTTCGGTGCGGTATCTTCTATCATCGGACTGTATTTCAGTTTCTTGTACAATATGCCGTCAGGGCCTGTTATTGCATTGGCAACGACAGCGATTTTCATTCTGGCATTTCTGTTCTCCCCTAAGCAAGGGGTCATTGTCAGCAAGTTTCGTTCAAAATCTAAACGCAAGGCAATTGCCAGATAAGTTACCTACAGAATTAACCGCCACGGCGGAAATATACATTCATTATCCACAAAGGAGTAGTATTCATAACATGAAAAATTTAGCAAAATGGCTGACATTGTCTTTGCTCGCTGTCTTTATGCTGGCAGCGTGCGGCAATGATGATGAAGGCAAAAAGACAGAAGGTGCGGATGACGGAGACAAGGCAGCAGAGGCTGGCGACAAACTGAAGGTCGTTACATCGTTTACTATCATTGCGGACATGGCACGTGAAATCGGCGGAGACTATGTAGAGGTCTACAATTTGGTGCCGACTGGAACAGACCCTCACGAATATGAGCCATTGCCGAATGATATCAAAGCAGCGACTGACGCTGACGTATTATTCTATAACGGACTGAACTTGGAAGGCGGAGAAAAAGGATGGTTCTTCAAAATGATGGACTCCGTCGGCCAGAAAGATGAAAACATCTACAGTTTGACAGAAGAAGTTGAACCGATGTATCTCGGCAGTGAAGACGGCCGAGAGGAAGAAATCAATCCGCACGCATTTATCGATCCGGCTGTCGGTGTGAAAATGGCCGAAGCTATGCGCGACGCTTTGATTGAAAAACACCCGGCGAACGCCGACAAAATCCGAGAGCAAGGCGATACCTATGTTCAGCGTCTGCAGGAACTTGACGATGAATTCGCCGAACGTATCGCAACTGTACCAGAAGAAAACCGTGTGCTCGTTACCAGTGAACGTGCTTTCCAATACTTGAATGACCATTACGGCCTAAAAGAAGCATTCATCTGGGAAATTGACACAGAAGAGAACGGTTCACCTAAGCAGATTAAAGAACTCATTCATTACATTAAAGAACATAAAGTTCCTGTCTTGTTCGTAGAATCCAACGTGGACACCCGTCCAATGGAAACTGTTTCTGCAGAGACTGGTGTTCCGATTGCGGAAAAGCCGATCTACTCTGATGAAATCGGTAATCCTGGTGACGAGGTCGATACGTATGTGAAGTATTTGACCTACAACATGAACCTAATCCATGACGAATTAAGCAAAGAACGATAAACACTTCAGTCAACCAGCTGAACAAAAAGGAAAGCCGCACTCCCCTGCGGCTTTCCTTTTTTATTTGAAAAAGCCATTGTGTATATAAGTCTTCACTTATATAATAATTATATTACTTAATAAAGGAGAGTTCTATGAATTCTGAACAGATGGAACGCTATTTAAAAACTATTGGCGACAAATCCAGATTGCAGCTGCTGAAGGCTCTTGAACGGGGGCCGTTATGCATTTGCGACTTGAACTTGCTGCTTGATGTCTCGCAGCCGGCAGTCAGTCAGCATATGCACAGACTGAAGAAAGACGGTGTTGTGCACGATGAACGGCGCGGACGCTGGGTATACTGGTCGCTGAATACGCACCACGCCCACCATGGTCTGCTGCTGGAATTACTGAAGCTGCTGCCGGTGCCTGCAGCTGAAGAGAGCCGGGAGGAAAACGCATGCAAATAATACTCGCTTTCATCATCTTCCTCCTGACTCTGGTGTTCGTTATTTGGCAGCCGCGCGGATTATCAATCGGCTGGTCCGCAATTGCCGGGGCGATTCTTGCGTTGCTCGCAGGCGTCGTCAGCTTCACGGATGTAATCGATGTGACATCGATTGTATGGAATGCCACATTGACATTTGTTGCCCTCATTATCATTTCATTAATTTTGGATGAGATCGGATTTTTCGAATGGTCTGCCTTACATATGGCGCGTTTTGCCAAAGGGAGCGGCGTGCGGATGTTTCTGCTTGTCATCTTGCTCGGCGCAGGTGTATCGGCTTTATTTGCGAACGACGGTGCAGCTCTGATTCTGACGCCGATTGTGCTCGCCATGGTGCGTGCGCTCGATTTTAAAGAAAAGATGATTCTGCCTTTCGTTATGGCATCAGGCTTTATTGCGGATACGACCTCCCTTCCGCTCGTCGTCAGTAATCTGGTGAACATCGTATCTGCAGACTTTTTCGGCATTGGTTTCGCAGAATACGCGAGCCGGATGATCATACCGAACTTCTTCAGTCTTGGCGCAAGTATTCTTGTGCTGTATATTTATTTCCGCAAGTCTATCCCAAAGCGATTTGATGAAGAATTATTGCAGGAGCCTGCCAGCGCCATTCGCGATCATCGCATGTTCCGGATTTCCTGGGTTGTGCTCGGTGTCCTGCTGACCGGCTATTTCATCAGTGAATCGCTTGCGCTGCCCGTTTCATTCATCGCGGGATCCGTTGCGATTGTATTTTTGCTGATTGCGCGGACAAGCGATGCAGTGCAAACCAAAACAGTAATCAAAGGCGCACCGTGGGCTGTCGTGTTTTTCTCGATTGGAATGTATGTAGTGGTGTACGGGCTGCGCAACGCTGGGCTGACATCCGCTCTGACCGGATTAATCGAGTGGACATCGAGTCACGGACTGTATGCAGCTACGATCGGCATGGGCTTCATCGCGGCCATTCTATCTTCCATCATGAATAATATGCCGACCGTCATGATTGACGCGCTGGCGATACAGGATGCTGCGGTTCCGCCTGATGTACGGGAGGCTTTAATTTACGCCAACATCATCGGCTCAGACCTCGGTCCAAAGATGACACCAATCGGCTCACTCGCCACACTGCTGTGGCTCCACGTGCTGTCTTTAAAAGGTGTGCGGATTTCTTGGGGCTATTATTTCAAAGTAGGAGTCATCCTCACCGTGCCGACGTTATTAATTACACTGACCGGGTTATGGTGGTGGCTGACAGTACTGTAATATGGCAGGCTGGTATTGACGTGAGGACGGCTTATTAAATAATTGGGCCAGATGGTCAAACATACAGAAAATAACAAGCTTGTAGACTATCCAAAGAAATTGGTTATTGGAAATGAGATGCTCTTGACAAGTCGTTGTAAAGATAGTGTATGGTTTAGGATTCTCCCTGCAGAACCGGACGCTTTCCTGAGGGGGCGCGGCGGACTCGCCAGAATTGCGTTGGCGATTACGCCTGTCACCCTGATCCTCCAGGAGTCGCCGGTTCTTCCGGGAGAATCCTTGAGTTTGTGTCCGCAGGTCAGTCAGTGTTCGTCCAGAAATTGGAGTATGGTAAGTGACTCTATCTGCGCGGTGTGGGTGGAGCTATGAATTGCCTGACTGAATGGACAACAAAGCGATTTTTTTCTCCATTCAGTTCATCGAAATAGTTATAGTAGCTAAAAAATTACCGCTTTCTAACTTCAAAAACGGACGCATTGTATCAGACAAGTCTACTCGGCTTTCACTACTTGCAGAGGGCTATCAAACTGTCTTATGTACACTAAGTCCGGCTGCAGCGCAGATCAACGGTTCCAAACTACTATCTGACTAACTGGGCGCAATTATTGAATAACGATTACGCTATTAAAGAGCCGGATTCAAAATAACTTGATCGAAAAATTGCGGACTCCCACTTATATGGGAGTCTTTTAAGGATTAATCGTAAATCACATTTTTACCTTCTTCAGTTAACTTCTTCAAAGACTCCAGCATATTATTTATTTCCTCGTTGGAATGTCTTTCCCATAAACCTAATTCAGCTACTATTTTCAAAGGAGACTTTGACCTATACGAGCGTGTCGGATTTCCCGGAAATCTTTTGTCAGTTACATTCGGGTCATTTTCAAATTCACCTAGTGGTTCTACAATATAAATTTTTTCATTTGCCTTACCTCTTGCTAATTCAGCCCCCCATTTGGCAGCTTCTAGTGTTGCGGTAAAGTATATATAGTTAGCTTTTTTATCTTGGTAATTTGATAAGTGCTGCGGTTCTAATAAATCACCAATGTTTAGTTCCGCTTTAGTACCGTGAAAAAAAGGACCTTTATCTAATACATCTTTTTTGTCTTCCATTCTTATACCCCCTATATTTTTGAGATTGATATATAAGTATAATGCCCAAAAAATAAAAAAACAGTCTATAAATAAGTTGAAAATAACGATATAATTTTAGGAGAGAGGTTTTGTGTTAAAAAAGAACTAGTAATCAATCGGGCGCGATCCTAAAATAAGGGTTAGGCCGCTAGAGGGCAAATTCAGATAAAGAAATGATTAGTGGGAGTTGAGCGATCTGGTCAAAACAATAACCTTTTCATTTACCAGCAGTGCATTTGCAGGTACTGAGGCCAAGGAGACATTTACGTTTGACGAATTAGAGATTGATGAAAGCTTGGATGAAAAAGAATTAGAAATTGAAATAAATCGAATTTATAAAGCATGGATCTGGGATAAGCTTAATGTATCGGGGAGTATCGTTATAGACGAACCTGGTACCTATCAATAACGTTTGTCCTATAAACGGGTGCGATTTACAGTAGATATATATTACTGCTTACGGTCAATATAAAACGCACAGACATAACAAGTCTGCGCGTTTTTTGCTATTTTCATTATTAATTCATATATAGTACATATACTTATTCGCAGGTATTGCCGCTTTCCACCCCCTCTGTCAAACCCGTCAGTATTACAAAGGACATCCTCTTGTTATTCTCTCATCGATTATTCGTAAAGCGTCCCAAAAAGTCCTGCAAGCGTTCGCTATGGGGATTCAGCAAAATTTCAGACGGCGGCCCCTCTTCCTCAATCACGCCTTCATTCAAGAACACAACACGATCCGCAATATCGAGCGCGAAGTCCATCTCATGTGTCACAAGAATCATTGCCATCTCGCCTTCTTTTGCCAGATCACGAATCACTTCCAGCACTTCCCCGACAAGTTCGGGATCCAGTGCGGATGTGACCTCGTCAAACAGCATGACTTGCGGCCTCATCATCAATGCACGCGCCATTGCGACACGCTGCTTCTGACCGCCTGACAGCTGTGCAGGGAACAGCCCGATTTTATCCCCGAGACCGACTTTCTCCAGCATTTCGACTGCGGTCTCCTTCACTTTTGCTTTACTTTCATTCTTGACGATGACAGGAGCCAGCATACAGTTTTCAAGAATCGTCATATGCGGGAACAGATTGAAATGCTGGAATACCATTCCGATATCGCCGCGGATAGAACGCAAATGCTTTTCATCTGCCGTCACCCATTCGCCTTTCTTCTGCATCATCCACAAATTTTTTCCATTCACTTCGATGGCACCTGATGTAGGCTCTTCGAGTGTCATCAGCATCCGGATGATCGTCGTCTTTCCGGAACCACTCGGCCCGATCAGCGCCACTTTTTCAGACGGCCTGATATCCAGGTCAATCCCTTTCAAGACTTCCGTTTTTCCGAATGATTTGTGTACGTCTTTATATTGTACAATCGGTTCCACGATCTGATCCTCTCCTTCTTCTCAATTGCTTACGCTAACGTTTTTTTGTCGAACCGACGATTATATTTCTTCTCTAATTTATTGATTAATAACGCAGACGGGTAGCTCAGCAATAGGAAGAACAATGCCACTACCGTTAACGGCTCTACGTATTTGTAATATTGTGCACCGTAGTCATTGGCGATGTGAAGCATAGCTACCACACCGATTGTCGAAGCTAACGGCACTTCTTTGAACATGATGATCAAGTAATTTCCGAGCATCGGGATGGTCGGAGGAATCGCCTGCGGCAGAATAATCTTCGTCCATTTCTGGCGTGTCGACAGGTTCAGTGCAGTCGATGCTTCCCACTGGCCTTTATCAACAGACTCAATTCCTGAACGATACACTTCAGACATATACGTGCTGAAATGAATGCCAAGCCCTAAAATAGCAGCCACGAATGGATTAAGGGATACCCCCACGACAGGCATCATCGGCCATGCATAGTAAATGAAAAATAACTGTACAAGCGGCGGTGTCGACCGGATAAATTCCGCTATCCAGCCAAACAGCCAGCGCACCGGACGCCAAGGCAGGCGGTTCAAAAATACCCAGACAAAGCCAAAGACCGCAGCGAATAAATAGCAAGCCAGCGTCAAACCGAGTGTAATCCATAGCCCTTTAAAAATCAGTGGAATAACGGAAAAAAATACGTCCCAACTCCAAGTCATCAGCTAGCCACTCCTTTCTTCGATACGATTTCCATTTTTCTCGTGAAGAAAATCAATGGCAACGCAATAATAAAGTACATCACGAGAAGAAGGACGTACACAAGCGGAGATTCCGACAAATGCGTACTTCTGTAAATATTCCCGTAGTACAGTAAATCGGTCAGTCCGATTAACGATACCAATGATGTTGCTTTTAATATTTGAATTAAGTAATTGCCGTATTCAGGAAGCATCATGCGCAGTGCTTGAGGAAGGATAATATGGCGCATACGCTGAAATTTTGACAGATTCAAAGCAATAGATGCTTCCGTCTGTCCTGCCGCCACTGCCTGTATCGATCCGCGCACAATTTCAGACATGTATGCTCCGTAGTTCAGAGAGATCGCCAGCACTGCTACCCATACATCGCTTCCCAGGTGGATATTAAATAATCCCGGCAGCGCGTAGGAGAACCAAAACAGCTGTACAATCAGTGAAGTTCCCCGAAAAATTTCTACAAAAAAACCTGTGAATCCGCTCACGAGAGGATTCGTATTGACACGCGACAGACCTGCAACGAATGCGATAATACTTGCACAAATAATCGACAGTATCAGCACTTGCAGCGTAATGCCTAACCCTTGTGCGACAGCGGAAAAAATATCGGGTAAGGAACTCACAAAAACCACTCCATTATAGTTGTTTTAATTGTATTTACATCATTTTGCGTGAAAAAAGTCATGCCGCTGTTGGGCATGACCCGGTTATACTCTTAGTAATTGTCGCCGTTACATACACTTTCTGTCGTAATATCGCTATCTACAATATTCATTTCCTCAGTAAAACCGAAAGGCTCGATCAGTGCCGCAATTTCACCACTGTCTTTCAATTTTTGCAGTTCTTCGTTATATGCTTCGCGTAATTCATCATCATTGTTCAAGAATGCAGCTGCACCATAACTTGGTACCCCTTCAATATCTGGTTGTTCAAAATCCGTAACAAATTCAAGTTTTTCATTATTGGCTGATTCTAAAGCCATCTTAATCGTCATTTCTGTACCGGTTGTCACCGCTGCACGCCCTGATTCGACTGCGGAGAATGACGCGGGAATATCCGGAACCATCATAATCTGGTCTTCTGCTACCCCTTCACGAATCATGAAATCTTTTTCTGTTGCACCGCTCATAACTGCTACTTTGATATCCGGGTTCGCAGCAATATCTTTATAACTCTTCAAATTCATCGGATTGCCTTTTTCTACAATCAGGCCTTCACCATACGTAATTTCCGGTTCACCAAATGACACACTTGAACAACGATCCGGCGTAATCGCCATACCCGCTGTAATGACATCGAATTTCCCTGCTCCCAAGCCCGGGATCAATTGGCCGAAATCAGACAGCTGACCGTCTACTTCGTCCACTCCCAAGTTTTCAAAGACCGCTTTGGCAATAGCTACCGCTGCCCCCTGCAATTCGCCATCCTCTTCATACGCATACGGTTTCTCATTGGCAAAGCCGACTTTGACAACGCCCTTCTCCTTCAAATTATCCAACTTACTTCCACTTTTATCACTTGCAGAATCTGAATCCCCATTACCGCAAGCTGCCAGTAATAAAAGCATCATCACCGCCAAAACACCGATCGCCGATTTCTTCATAATTCTCCTCCTTGATTTTTTCATCAAATTCTTTTTTACTTAGTTGATAGACTACCATAGTTAAAATTTGAGTTCAAACTGTTTTCGGCGATTTCTTTATTTGTAAAACTATGGATAATAACAACAAACGCTTTCGTGACAGCGTTTACACCATTCTTTTTTCGACAGTAATTCGTCTAAAATTTATTTTTATATAGGTGAAAAGACAGAGTTTTTTCCTTTTTACCATTCCACTTAGAATAATCCCCCAATGTATCAATAACCGTCCTTTTTTCCGCAGTAGTGAATTTATAATGAAAATGAAGAAAAATAAAAGAACACAACTCATGGGTAAGCTCCCAAGAGTTGCGTTCTCCCTATGCTTCATTAAATAAAAAATCAGCGGCTGCCCGCAGAATCTGTAAAGATCACTGCAGACAGCCGCTGATTAGATTAAACCTTGATGCCCTCGGCGGGAGTCGAACCCACATTTTAAGCTTCGGAGGCTTACGTGCTATCCATTGCACCACGAGGACTAAACATGTATGATAAAACTTTAGCCATGATGACTCTGCAAGAGAATAAATTATTTAATTCCCTAAGAGACATCTTCCATTATACCGCAGAATATAATCAAATGCAATGTGTATTTTCAAGGCAAATGATTTGACCTTTGTTGACCTTAATAGGTAAAATACAATTATAGTTGAAATTCAAATGGATTTCAACCGAACGAATATTATGAAGTCATTAAAGGAGGAAGTCTCATTGAATCTAAT
Source organism: Sporosarcina sp. P33 (assembly GCF_002077155.1). GTDB lineage: Bacteria > Bacillota > Bacilli > Bacillales_A > Planococcaceae > Sporosarcina. Next base: position 967,919 of record NZ_CP015027.1, read on the forward strand.
TCCTACAGTTATTGAACAAACAAACCGCGGTGAACGGGCGTATGACATTTATTCTCGCCTATTGAAAGACCGTATTATCATGTTAGGCAGCGGCATTGACGATAACGTGGCAAACTCCATCGTTGCACAGCTGCTATTCCTCGAAGCTGAAGATCCGGAGAAAGACATCTCCATCTACATCAACAGCCCGGGCGGAAGCATCACAGCAGGTATGGCTATCTACGATACAATGCAGTATATTAAACCTGACATCCGAACAATCTGTGTAGGTATGGCAGCATCTATGGGTGCATTTTTACTGACAGCCGGTACAGAAGGCAAGCGCTACGCATTGCCAAACGCTGAAGTAATGATTCACCAGCCATTGGGCGGCGCACAAGGTCAGGCAACTGAAATCGAAATCGCAGCAAAACGCATCCTGCACCTTCGTGAAAAACTAAACCAAATCTTGGCAGACCGCACAGGCCAGCCAATTGACGTTATCGCAAAAGACACAGACCGCGACAACTTCATGACTGCCGAACGCGCAAAAGAATACGGACTAATCGACCACGTTCTCGAACGCAACGAACTGAAGAAATAACACCATCAAAAGGTTGTCCAGCAAACCATCAAACGGCTTGCTGCGGCAGCCTTTTTTGTTGTTCCTAAACGAACAATGCATAACCAATATAGTCTCGGGTTTAACAGAAGCATCTGCATTCTGACTTTAGAATATGACACCAGTTGATCGGAGTGGAAGGCGGCGACTCAGGGAGGATCAGCCTGACAGGTAAGACAACCAAAGGAAGCGTTAGCGACCTGGGTGGCTTACCGCGGGCCCTCCTGAACGCGTCCGCCTGGAACGCAGTGAAACGTTGCATCTCCCTTTCCGCTTTAACTCACTTGAAAACGTAAGAATACGAAAGAAAGCAAGGGTGAATGAGCGGATAACCAACCAGTATGAGCGCTTGCAAAGCCCAATTGAGCGCTGGACAAGAAGTTATGAGCGGTTACCAGTACACAAAGAGCGCTCGCAAAGTTACTATGATCGCTTATCCAGATTAATGAGCGGCTGGCCTGACTATTTTACAAATCACGGTACAGCACTCATTACTCCAATAACCAGCACAAGTGAAACGGAGTGGAAGGCGGCGACTCAGGGAGGATCAGCCCGACAGGTAAGACAACCAAAAGAAGCGTCAGCGACCTGGGTGGCTTACCGCGGGCCCTCCTGAACGCGTCCGCCTGGAACGCAGTGAAACGATGCTTCCCCTTTTCCGCTTTAACTCACTTGAAAACGTAAGAATACGAAAGAACGCAAGGCCGATTGAGCGGATAACCAACCAGTATGAGCGCTTGCAAAGCCCAATTGAGCGCTGGACAAGAAGTTATGAGCGGTTACCAGTACACAAAGAGCGCTCGCAAAGTTACTATGATCGCTTATCCAGATTAATGAGCGGCTGGCCTGACTATTTTACAAATCACGGTACAGCACTCATTACTCCAATAACCAGCACAAGTGAAAAGCAGCGGAAGGCGGCGACTCAGGGAGGATCAGCCTGACCTGGTTCGCTCATCGCGTTCCCCCCAGCTACGGAAAACCACAAAAAAAGATGACGAAACCTCACAAGGTCATCGTCACCCATACCCAAACTTATCCTCACTGCTCACTTTCCACTAACTCCGCCAAATTCTGAAGCGCCAAATCCTCATCAATACCATCCGTACTCAACGTAATCTCCGTACCCTTGGCAATCGCTAAACTCATAATTCCCATGATGCTCTTCGCATTCACCTGGCGATTATCCTTCTTCAAGTAAATATCCGCTGTGTACTTATTCGCTTCCTGTACAAACAATGCTGCCTGTCTAGCCTGTAAACCGGGTTTAATACCTACTTTAACTGTTTTTTCTACCATATTGTGTGCTCCTTTTCTTCCTCTTCTATAGAAGGATCTACTATTAGTTTCCACGCAGCCGTTCTGCGATTTCTTCAATCTTACGCAAACGATGATTCACTCCGGACTTGCTGACCGGCGTGCCGGTGACCAGCTCACCCAGCTCTTTTAACGTCACGTCTTGATATGCTACGCGCAAGCGGGCGATTTCCTGCAGTCTTTCCGGTAGTTGATCCAAACCGATCGTCTGCTCAATCAGTTTAATATTTTCCACTTGTCTCTGCGCAGCGCCAATTGTTTTATTCAGATTGGCGGTTTCACAGTTCACCAGCCGATTTACACTGTTTCGCATATCGCGCATGATTCGTACGTCCTCGAACTTCATGAGGGATACATGGGCGCCGATAATGCCAAGAAAATCGGAGATCTTTTCCGCTTCCTTCAAGTATGCAATAAATCCTTTTTTTCGTTCTATGGACTTTGCATTCAGGTGGTAGCGATTCATTAACTCGACAAGCGATTGACTGTGTTCCTGGTAGCTGGAGAAGATTTCCAAGTGATAGGAGGAAGTCTCCGGATTATTCACGGAACCTCCTGCCAGAAAAGCTCCCCGTAAGTATGCGCGTGCACAGCAATCTTTTTCAATTAACTGCGTATCGATTTTATTGATCATTTGAAAGTCATGCGTCATGATGGATAACTCTTCTAATAAATTCTTTGCCCCTTCTCGGATTCGGCAAATATAGACGTTATTCTTTTTCAGACGCATTTTTTTGCGTACAAGCAATTCCACTTTATACGGATACAATGCTTTCACGTTCGAGTACAGCCGGCGCGCAATTGCTGCATTTTCTGTCTGAACGTCAAGGCTCAATTGTTTATTGGAAAAAGACATAACACCGTTCATGCGGATGAATGCAGCGATTTCAGCTTTCGTGCAGCAGTCATCCGCTTCGATCTGCGTCAGCTCTTTCTTCGTTTTGGATGCAAAAGACATGATATTCCCCCTTTTCGGCGATCTTCATATCTATCCGCCTTCTACGTTCTCTCTATATAGCTCATCAGCATTTCCGATACATCCGTTGTTTTGTGCATGACCGTTCCATCAATGATGGTAGCAATCTCCTGCACAAATACTTCCGGCACCAATGCCTGCAGCTTATCCAAATCGTTTTCCACGAGCCATGGCTCATCTTTTTCATTGAGGTTATGCGTGCGTCTGAACGCCTCTGCGTTATTTACAAGCACTGCATCAAGAAACGGTTCTCCCGCGTGGTCATAGAGCGCCTGCACGTGCTCAGAAGCGGTATAGCGGTACGTTTCTCCACGTTGTGTAGTTAAATTACCGACATAGACCTTTTTCGCTGCACTTTCCATCACCGCGTCCCGGATGTCCTCGACTAAAAGTGTGGGCAAAGTACTAGTATACAAGCTTCCTGGTCCAAAAACGATTAAATCTGCATTTTTTATAGTTTCTGCTGTTTCAGGTAATGGTTTAACATCTTGCGGTGTAATGAAGACTTTACGGATTTTCCTTCCGTAGAGAGGAATTTTTGATTCTCCTGTAATTATTGAACCATCTTCAAGCTCCGCATGCAAGGTTATCCGCTGATTTGCAGCAGGCAATACTTTTCCTTTAATATTCAGCACAAGACCCATCTGCTCTACCGCACGGGCAAAATCGCCGGTGATAGTCGTCAGGGCTGTCAGCATTAAATTTCCGAGAGAATGTCCTTTCAAGCCATCCGAACCGTCAAAGCGGTACTGGAACATCTTCTCGATCAGCGGCTCTACATCTGAAAGCGCTGCCATAACCTGACGGACGTCTCCAGGCGGCGGGACTTGGTACTGGTCGAATAAACGGCCTGAACTTCCTCCGTCATCCGCCACAGTGACAATGGCTGTCACGTGAATCGGATGACGTTTTAATCCCCGTACAATATTGGAAAGCCCGGTACCGCCGCCAAATACGACGACTCTTTTCATAGTAGTGGATTGCATAGTAATGTCAACCCTTTCTTTTTTCAACATCCCGATGCGAGACACGTGTCGGGTACTCATCCTTGAAGACACCTGTGAAATATTCAGCAAGCGTCACGGAACGGTGCTGGCCGCCTGTACAGCCGAATGCGATTACTGCCTGGCCCTTTCCTTCCTGCTTATACTGCGGTATCAAAAATTTGAATAAATCCGTTAACTTCTCAATCAGCTCTTTCGTATCCGCCCATTTCAGCACATACTCGGATACTTCGGAATTCAGTCCTGTCAACGGACGCAGCTCCTCCAAATAAAACGGGTTTGGTAAAAATCGCACATCAAACACGACATCCGCGTCAATTGGCATACCGTGCTTAAATCCGAACGACACAAAATTCAATGTAAAGTTCGGTTCACCGGCTTCAGAGAATTCGCTGATAATCTTTTCGCGCAACTGCTTCGGTTTTAAATGGGACGTGTCGATGATCGACCGGGAAAGTCCTTTCAGCTCCGTCAGCAAAATGCGTTCCTTGCGTATTCCTTCGAGCAGCACACCGCCTTCAGATAACGGATGTGATCTGCGTGTTTCTTTATAACGTTTTACAAGCGTTTCATCATTTGAATCCAGGAACAGCAGACTTGTCTTGACGTCCTCCATCTTAAATAAGCCTTCGAGCGCTGTAATCAATGAATCAAACAAGCTTCCTCCGCGTGTATCCATTACAGCGGCAATACGTCTCATTTGGTTATCGGATTTCATCATCAAATCCAGGAATGTCACAAACAGTTCAGGCGGCAGATTATCGATGCAATAAAAGCCCATGTCTTCAAAGCACTGCATGGCCACCGTTTTTCCCGCACCCGACATACCTGTAATAATTACGACTTCATACTCATTTACACTTTGCTGCTGATCCATAAAATTTATTCACCTTCCATTGATTGTTGGAGCGATTCACGCAACAAGCGAAATTGCTCTGTATAATAGAACGTCCCATACTGCATACCTTTCTGACTGACCGCAAAGAGCAAATTCATGCGGTCTCCTTCCGCCATAGGTAATGTATGCAAACTTTCCAACGGATGCCATTCCAATTCCCCTTCAACGGTTGTCTCCAGCAGTTCACCAGAGTAATCATGCGCAATAAACGTAAAGAGCAGCCATTCGTTAAGCAGTTCTTTTCCTTCATCATCCATGATCATCATCGTATATACACCTTTAAGATGAGGCGCCGCAGCCTGTGCACCTGTTTCTTCTGCAAACTCACGCTGAGCCGCTTCATAGACAGATTCACCTTCGTCTATTTTACCGCCCGGCGCCACATACCAGCCACGTCTCGGTTTCTTCAGCAAAAGGACATGACCATCTTTCACCACGAGTAAATTAGCAATTTTTTGCATATGTAGTTCCCCACTTTTCAAGTATGTATGTATAGTATACAATGGTTTCTTCCAAAACGACAAAAAAAGGGGGCTGTTTACGGAAGTTTATACCGTAAACAGCCACAAAGTTGCTATATTATGAAAAGGGGGGGTGTTACTTCTACTTATTATCCCCGCTTTATATTTCCAGCATATTACATACAGATTACGAATTCATTACCTGATTATGCTTTAGCCTCAACCTCATCCATCAGCTCTTCAATATACTTCTGAGCTGCCTGTGCCGCGATACTGCCGTCTCCGGTTGCCGTAACTACTTGACGCAGCAATTTTTCACGAACGTCACCCGCCGCATAGATGCCCGGGATTTTCGTTTCCATGATTTCATTCGTCTCGATATAGCCGTTCTCATCCAAGATGCCCAGATCTTTAAATGGCTCTGTCAATGGATCCAGTCCGATATAGACGAACATTCCTTCTGTCTCGAACTCACGCTCTGAACCATCTTCTGTTGACACAAGAGTGACGGAACCGATCTTGCCGTCTTTTTCATTCACTTGCTTTACTGTAGAGTTCCAGATAAAGTCGATCTTTTCGTTCGCGAATGCACGCTCCTGAACGATTTTTTGCGCACGCAATTCATCACGGCGGTGAATGATCGTTACTTTATTGGCAAACCGCGTCAAGTATGAACCTTCTTCAACTGCAGAGTCTCCTCCGCCAATTACGACGATATCTTTATTGCGGAAGAACGCACCGTCACATACTGCACAATAACTTACGCCGCGGCCTGTCAATTCTTCCTCACCCGGAACACCGATCTTTCGGTAGTCCGCGCCTGTTGATAAAATGATAGCGCGCGCTTTATAAGTTTTCTCGCCTACGTAAATGGTCTTGAATTCACGGCCGTCTTCAATTTTCGTTACGTCACCGTAAGCATATTCTGCCCCGAATCGCTTCGCATGTTCAAACATTTTCGTTGAGATATCCGGACCGAGAATACTTTCAAATCCCGGATAGTTCTCGATTTCTTCGGTATTAGCCATTTGACCGCCCGGCATGCCTCTTTCCAGCATCAAAGTAGACATATTTCCGCGTGCTGTATACACAGCCGCTGTCATTCCGGCAGGCCCTGCCCCTACAATAATTACGTCATAGATTTTATCTTCTGTTGTCATTGCAGTTATTCCTCCTTCAATATATATACCTGTATTTTGTTCTTTCACTACAGGCTTCGTTCCGCTTGCTGCAAAGCATATCACTACTTAAAATCGTACGAGAATTCCCGGTCATTTTCAACTTAAATGCAACATCTGTTTCCGATTTACTCCTCTGTATAAGGCAGAAACTGCAACAATTCCTTCACATACTTAGAAAGCGTTGAAACTGATACTTGATATTGTTCTGCAAGAGACTTCTTTGTCACACTTTCATCGTGCGAAGCCTGGAACATATAATCTGCAGCCGCCGCAATCGCCTGAACGTTGCTGAACGCATATTGCTTTTCCAGTGCGTTTTCACATAATGTGAACCACATCTGAAACAGCTGCACTCCTTGCTCATCAAGCGGTTTATATTGTTCATAAAGCAAATCGCAAATTGCCAGGGCTTTTTGCAGCGCTTTCTCAAAAGCATCTTCCGCTTTGAATGAATACTCCAGACTGTGTGCCAGAAACAGCTGCTCCGCCGCGCTCAATTCTTCCACGTTAATATAGCCGGGATGTGAGAGTATCTCCTGCAAATGCGAGGACTTTCCCACCAAATATAAACCGAACATTCTCTCACTGCGGTATGGATTGGATATCTTTTCAATCAGAAACGGTACATTCTCTTCAAAGGAATCTGAATCGAGTGCAGCATCGGCTGATCTCCACGGCTCAAAGCCCTCTTTCGTGGGATCCATCTCCAGAAGCTTTTCGTATGCCTGCTCTGCTATTTTACGGTTTCCTGTAAAATAGGCAGCATTCGCCAGCCAAAAATAATAGCCGATATCGCCTTCAAAACCGCGTTTTTGCAGACTGCGCAGCCAATGATATGCTTCTTCATAACGGCCGATCAGCGCAAACGTAGCGCCCAGTTTATAGCGCTGTTCGAATTGATACGGCTTTATTTTGGATAAAAGATTCATCATACGCTTCAGGCGTTCATGATCTTTACGGTAATAAAAGAATACCGCCAAATTGCACAGCGCATGGATATTCCCTTTTTCTTCGCGCAGCACATCATACAGAATATCTTCTGCATGCTGTTCTTCGCCGATATAGAAATACGCAAGTGCCAGATTGTTGTGAACGGCCCAGGTTTTTGGATAGTCCAGCAATAATTTCTCCAGCACAGCAATTGCTTCCTTAAAGTCGCCCTGCTCCATCATTCGGCGTGCTTTCTCTTGTACGAACAGCACTTCACCGTCTAGCTGTTCCCCTTCTTCAAGGAACATCTCTTCCTGATCGGCAAATTCTGAGATCTCGTGTGCTTCTTCCACGAACAGGCCGTCCGGTGCCATTTCCACATACTTCAGGGCATATTGTTTCGCTTCACGCAGCAAACCAAGATGCGCGTGAACTTCCGCTAAATAGAAGGTCGTTTCTTCATTGTCCGGATCCAGATCATCTGCGGTCTGCAGCAGCTCATACGCATCCTCGAATCGTCCGACTTCCATGATGAACACGCCATACTCCATATGAGTCAGTGCATCGTCGGGATTCAGATCCAGCGCACGCTTATAATATTTTTCCGCGTCAGAAAACTGTTCGCGCTGCATCGCTTGCATTGCGCGTTTGCGATAAAAATCACCGTCAGGCAGAAATGATATAATTTTATCTTTTGGTAATCGTTGGTTATTTTTCAATCGAACTCCTCCGAAAAAGTAAGAGGAACGCACGGGACGTTCCTCTTTGCAATCTATCCTCTAGTATAGCACAACTGTGTGTCACGTCATTCATTTGCTTTTCGCAATTCACGTTCTGCCATTTCTTCGGCTGTATAAATAATTTTCACAGGATTTCCTCCGGCAAATGCCCCCGCTGGAATATCCCGGTTAACGAGTGAAGCCGCAGAGACAATCGCACCGTCGCCAATTTTGATACCGGGAAGGATCGTCGTATTGGCCCCGATCAATACATTATTGCCAATTTCCACATCACCGATCCGGTATTCATCAATTAGGTATTCATGCGCCAAAATCGTCGTATTAAAGCCGATAATGGAGTTTTCTCCGACAGTAATCCGTTCAGGAAACATGACATCCGGCACGACCATCAGCGCAAATGCTGTATGCTTGCCGACTTTCATGCGCAAAAACAGCCGGTAGAGAACATTTTTCCACGAAACGAATGGTGTATACCGGGCAATCTGGATTACGATAAAATTCTTCGCTACTTTACCTATCGAGACAGTACGGTAAATATGCCAAAGGGAATTCGCCTCCCCTTTGGAAGGATGCCGTTCAGTGCGTCTCATAGCTTAATTCCTGCAGTCAGCTTCAATAAGTCAGACATATAGCGCAGCATATAGTCAGGCTTAAATGTCTGCAAATAACTTTCTCCTTTTAACGCCCATGCGACCGCCGCAGTCCGTACGCCCGCATTTTGCCCGCCCAATATATCATGAAAATTATCCCCGATCATCAGCGATTCCTCCGGCGTACTTCCAAGGCGTTCCAGTGCCAATAAGATCGGCTCTGGATCCGGCTTCGGATTCGTAATATCATCCAGGCCGATCACCGTTTCAAAGTACGGCGCAATTCCAAGCAGACCGATACCTCTTTCCACCATGTCGCGCTTTTTAGTAGAAACAACGGCCATCTTCAGACCAAGATCGTATAATTTGCGAAGCGTATCTGTAACACCTTCAAATTCCGTAATATATGCATCGTGATTAGCTATATTCCATTTTCGATATTCATCGATTAATTGATCCGTTTTGTCCGGAGCGATCGATGAAAAGGTATCATACAATGTAGGTCCGATGAACGGCAGCATGTCTTCCCGCTGAAAACGTCCTGGAAAATGATGATCCAGCACATGCTGGAAAGAAGAAAGGATTAATTCATTTGTATCTGCCAGCGTTCCATCGAAATCAAATAATAATGTGGTAATCGGTTGATTAGTCAATAACAGCTTCCTCCTTCTCGTGCGGCCGCTTCCACAACACACTCACTGACAAAGTCAGCGCAATTGCAGTCACCAGCCGGATGATCAATAATGGCCAAATCGGTATACCGAGCGGCAGGAATAATAGTGTATCCTCAATAACTGCGTGGCATGCCATCAGGAAAATGAAAGCCAGTGTAATATCGCGCTTTGACACACCGTCTTCCCGAACCGCCTGAATCATGACGCCGGCCCCATATGCGAGCCCAATTAATATGCCCGCCACCAAAGTCATCGACGCATTTGGCTTCACACCGATCAGTTTTGTAAACGGTGCCAAACTATTTGATAAACGATCCAAATAATTGCGGTCTTTCACAAACTGCACAAACAGCATCAGCGGAATCACAATCATCGCAAGCTGCAACACACCAAAAGCCGCCTTTTCCAAACCGAGCAGGAATATTTGGACAAACCCTTCCGGAACAGCTTGCGCTTGAGGTGTCAGTCCATATTGTGCAATTTCAGAACCGCCTGTCCAAAACAGATTGATGATGATGCCTGCCAGCGCAGCGAGTCCGAGGCGTACGGCAAGCACCAGCCATAACTTGACTCCTACTTTAATCGCAACGGCTGTTTCGATGAACAGATTATGCGCAAAGCTGATCATCATCGCAATAATGAATACTTCTTTAACTGTTAATTCTAATGAAATGATGCCGGCAATTCCGGCGTATAAGTTCAGCGTATTTCCAAGCACAATCGGCACTGCCGCTTCGCCGCGCAAACCAAAAACTTGCATGAGCGGCTCAATCAGCTGCACCAGCCAGGGCAGGACCGGTGTGAATTGCAATATGGTTACAAGTAAGGTGATAGGAAAAATAATTTTACCAAGCGACCATGTCGTCTTCAGTCCCACCTGCAGGCCGTCTTTCATTGTGCTGGAGAGTGCAATATTATTTCTGTTTGTCATCGTAATTCTCTTGTACTTTCATTACATAACGCCGATACAGCAAGATCGCAAGCCCTATCACAACACCTGCGACGGATACCATTTGCGCCGCACGCAGACTGCCGATGACATACAGGCTGTCTGTTCGCATGCCTTCAATGAAGAATCGTCCGATTGAATACCATATAACATAAAATAAAAAGACTTCCCCGCGCTTCATTTTCAGCACTCTGCGGATTACCAGTATGAGAATGAGTCCAACCACATTCCACAGTGACTCATAAAGAAATGTAGGATGATAGGTTACGCCTTCAATCGTCATTTGATTCATAATCCAATCCGGAATGATGGTGTTTTCTTTAAATGCTTCCGAAACCGGTCCGCCATGTGCTTCCTGATTCATAAAATTGCCCCAGCGTCCGATAATTTGACCAATCAATAAACCGGGTGCTGTAATGTCCGCAACTTTCCAAAACGAGACGCCCCGCTTTTTACAGAATATCGCTGCAGTAATTACGGCCCCAATCAGCGCACCGTGTATCGCGATTCCGCCGTTCCAAATCTGAATGATCTGTCCGGGATGTTCCCGATAAAAATCCCAAGTGAAAATGACGTAATAAATCCTTGCACTGATGATGGAAATCGGAATGGCCCAAATGAGCATGTCCGTCAGAAAGTCCGGGTGCATCCCGCGCTTCAGCATTTCACGCTGAACCACCATAAAACCTAATATAATCCCAAGGGCAATCAGAATACCGTACCAGCGAATTTCTAAGCTGCCGATACTGACCGCGACAGGATTGATTGCTAACATTGATACATTCACTTAGTCGCGCCCCTTTTCCATCAATAGTTCTGCATTGTCTGCGATCGCTTGATCCAAACGCTTGGTAAATTCCTCTGCCGCATTAAACCCAAGACGTTTCATTCGATAATCCATGGCAGCCACTTCGATGATGACCGCAATGTTCCGGCCCGGTCTGACCGGCACTGACAGACGTGTAATTTGCGAATCCAGTATTTCTACCTTTTCTTCATCGATGCCGAGACGGTCATAATGTTTTTTCTCGTCCCAGATTTCTAAATCGACCGCCAGCAATACCCGCTTATCGTCTTTCACCGCACTTGCTCCGAACAGCGTCATCAAATCAATAATGCCGACACCGCGAATTTCCAGCATATGTTTCAGCAGCTTCGGTGACGTTCCAATCAGCACATTATCGGACACTTGTCGTATTTCAACTGAATCATCCGCTACCAGTCTATGCCCTTTTTTAATAAGTTCTAACGCCGTTTCACTTTTACCGACTCCGCTGCCGCCCGTAATCAGGACACCGACACCGTAGACATCCACCAGTACGCCATGGACTGTCGTCATCGGTGCGAGCTGACCGACCAGATAGTTTGTCAGCATGCCGGAAAATTGTGTAGTCTTATAATCCGTACGCAAAACAGGAATGTTTTTCTCTTCCGCCAGCTGGCTTAATTCCTTCGGTCCTTCCTCACCATGCGCGATAATGAAGGCAGGTGTATCATGCGAACAAAGCCGTTCCAGCCGTTTTCTCCGCGTAATGGCCGGCAATGTTTCCAGGAAAGACATTTCCTTGCGGCCGATCAACTGCACACGTTCTGCAGGGTAGTAATCAAAATAGCCGGCCATTTCAAGACCCGGCCGTGAAATATCGCTCATGTGGACTTGCCTGTGAATACCCTCATGCCCCGCAATCAATTCAAGACCAAAACGGTTCATAATATCTTCTACTGTTAATTCACCCATGAAGTTCCTCACTTTCTACTGCAATGTACATATTTTTTATATTTTATGCTAAAACAGGCTGCCTGCGTTGGCAGTCCGCATTCACCATCTATTTTACCATGAAGGAAACGAAAAGAAATGGATTACTCTTTGGGCTGACCGCCTTTTTGTATCCTTCTTCGATTCCTTCTCTATATAAAGGATAAAGGAGAGTGGACAAAATTGACACTAATCATTCTTGATGCAGGCCATGGCCCCGATACACCCGGCAAACGGACACCCGACGGAAAGATGCGGGAATTTCATTTCAATTCAGCAGTAGCTGCCCTCACAGGAGATTTTTTAACAAAGGAAGGTGTTACGGTTCGTTTTGCACATGAATCCTCCCGCGATGTGCCGCTAAGCGAACGGACTGCACTGGCCAACCGGCTGCAGGCCGATGCCTTCGTCTCGATCCACGCCAATGCTTTCGGCAGCGGCTGGAGCACAGCACAAGGAATTGAGACATTCATTTATCCGCAGGCAAGCACAAGTTCCGCCGCACTGGCATCATCTGTGCAAAAAGCACTGATCTCCGCCTGCCGAAGACCGGACCGCGGCGTAAAGAAAGCCGACTTTGCTGTACTGCGAGATACGACTATGCCCGCTATTCTCGCTGAATGCGGCTTCATGTCTCACCAGACAGAAGCCGCCCTGCTGCAAAACAAAACCTATCAGCTGCAATGTGCGAGAGCGATTGCATTCGGAATTTTGTGCTGGGATTATGGCAGGTGAAATAAAGTGAGTTTGGTAAGGAGGATCGGAGGTGTATTTGTGCATTGAGCTTCTGCTGCAGACGGGTAATGAGCGGTTGCGTTGGATGTATGAGCGGTTATGTTGGGGTATAGAGCGCTTGATGCAATGGTATGAGCGCTTGACGAACGGGTATGAGCGGTTACGCAGCGGCTATGAGCGGGTAACACGGAGGTATGAGCGGTTGCCATGGAGTATAGAGCGCTCGCTGAAAGGGTATGAGCGCTTGACGAACGGGTATGAGCGGTTACACAGCAGCTATGAGCGGGTAACACGGACGTATGAGCGGTTGCCATGCAGTATAGAGCGCTCGCCGCAAGGGTATGAGCGCTTGACGAAAGTTAAGAGCGGTTACGCAGCAGCTATGAGCGGGTAACGCGGAGGTATGAGCGGTTGCCCTGGAGTATAGAGCGCTCGCTGAAAGGCTATGAGCGCTTGACGAAAGGGTAAGAGCGGTTACGCAGCAGCTATGAGCGGGTAACACGGACGTATGAGCGATTGCCATGCAGTATAGAGCGCTCGCTGAAAGGGTATGAGCGCTTGACGAACGGGTAAGAGCGGTTACGCAGCAGCTATGAGCGGGTAACACGGAGGTATGAGCGGTTGGGCCTGTTTCCCTCAAATGATTTTCTCAATCCAACAACAGCCATCGATAACATTGATCAGCGCCCCCCCTTCACTGCCACCAAACAAACCAAAAAACACCTGTATCGCCGAAAATGGCGGTACAGGTGTTTTTTATGATGTCATGACATATCGACAGAGTTATAGCGGACTAGTACGGAGCCTGTTTTCGACTCGCCTGTAATATGCAGCGGCGGTTTCGTTTGATCTTCCGTGTTCTTGCTGAAGCGAATGGTGCGGTGCAGGAACTGCTCCTGTTCCTCTACGCGGGATACATCTTTCAGCTGCAGATCGAGCTTCCCCATATTGGATGTAATTTCACCTTTCACGCTCAATGAAGAAGGGAAATATATTTCGACTGCGCCACTGATAGACTTAGCATCCAGGCTTCTTGCGTGTAATGAGGTAGTAGTAAGAGTGACATTGCCATTTAATGATTTGGCATCTACTTCATTCACTTCTCCATCGACATACACGCGCCCGTTCAAGGTTTCAGCTTCCAGTTTGTCACCGGTCACTTTCAATAAACGGACCATTCCGTTAGCGGTTTCGAGTTCTGCTTCTTCAAATGTTGTGTCAGCACATTCAATTTTTCCATTGGCTGTTTTAATGCGCAAATCCTTAAAACCGACTCCTTCAGCCGAACAGCCGCCGTTCAATAAACGGACGGACAGTTTATCGTACATTTTCCCGGCCGGCACGTATAACTGAACATTTACCTGCAGCATTTTCAAGTCACTGCCGATACGCAGTTTATTGCCGTCTTTAACAAACAATAACTTATCAAGGAAATGGCTGAGTGCCTCTGCTTCGGAATCATTATTGAAATGCTTTACGGAGAACTTCGCCATGATTTCCTCATCTTCTGAAGGATGCAGTTCAACAGTTCCGTGATCGATATGAATGATCAGTTCTTCCACGTCTTCCGCAGATTTCTTTTCCGTATGTGTAAAGGAGACTGATTTGCTGAATGGTGCTTCGAAATCGAACTCTTTCACACGGTGTACGGCTGTATCCATGAATTGCATGAAACGGTCGCCTGCTGTCATGAATTCTTTACGGATATCTTCAAAAAAGTCATCAGCTGAAGAACTTTCTTCAGGTTTTTCCTGATCTGGCTGTTTGCTCATCGCTTCCAGCAGCCGTAATGCTTCATCCGCTGTAATTTTTCCTTCTTCGAGCAGCGTAAGTATTCGTGTGCGTTCATTTTGCATTTCCGGATTCCTCCTCGTTTTGAACAATCTTTTCAGTACCTGTCTATTTATACGGTTAAGCAGAAAGAAAGTTTCATTTTCTGCTTTTTCCCGCTTTTTCGATTTGTTCTTTCATCCGGTGCCGGTCTCTCTCTAGTATCGTGCGTAAATACTTTCCTGTATAAGAGGCTGGTACTTCTGCCACTTCTTCCGGTGTGCCGACTGCGATGATTTCTCCGCCCTTATCTCCGCCTTCAGGTCCAATATCGATAATGTGATCAACCGTTTTAATTACATCCAAATTATGTTCGATGACGAGAACGGTATTTCCTCCATCAACGAGGCGCTGAAGGACTTCGAGTAACTTGGCGATGTCATGAACATGCAGCCCTGTCGTCGGCTCATCCAGTATATAAAATGACTTGCCCGTCGATCGTTTATGCAGCTCGGAAGCAAGCTTGACCCGCTGTGCTTCTCCCCCCGACAGCGTAGTCGCAGGCTGGCCTAATTTTATATAGCCAAGACCCACATCGACAATCGTTTGCAGTTTACGGCTGATTTTCGGGATATTCTCGAAAAACACTGCCGCTGTTTCAACTGTCATCTCCAGCACGTCCGCAATATTCTTTCCTTTATATTGCACTTCAAGTGTTTCGCGGTTATAACGTTTGCCGTGACATACTTCGCACGGCACATAGACGTCAGGAAGGAAATGCATTTCGATTTTAATGATTCCATCCCCACGGCATGCTTCACAGCGGCCGCCTTTTACGTTAAAGCTGAAACGTCCTTTTTTATAGCCGCGGACTTTTGCTTCATTGGTCATCGCGAAGACATCGCGGATATCATCAAAGACGCCTGTATACGTGGCGGGATTTGACCGCGGAGTCCGGCCGATCGGTGACTGGTCAATATCGATTACTTTTTCCAGATGCTCAACCCCGCTGATGCTGTCGTATTTCCCGGGCTTCTGTTTAGAACGGTTCAGTTTCTGCGCCAATGTCCTATGCAGGATATCATTGACGAGTGTACTTTTACCCGAGCCCGAAACACCTGTCACAGCGATAAACTGCCCGAGCGGGAACTCCGCATCAATATGTTTCAGGTTGTTTTCTGAAGCGCCTTTGACTACTATGCTACGCTCATCTCGCGGTCTGCGTTCAATTGGAAGCGGAATGAATTTCTTGCCGCTTAAATATTGTCCAGTCAATGATTTCTTATTCTTCATCACCTTGGCCGGTGTGCCTGCAGCAACTATTTCACCGCCCGCCACGCCTGCACCAGGGCCTACGTCAATTAAATAGTCAGCCGCCATCATCGTATCTTCATCATGTTCCACCACAATCAGTGTATTGCCGATATCGCGCATGTTTTGCAGGGTTCCGATCAGCCGGTCATTATCGCGCTGATGCAGTCCGATTGACGGTTCATCCAAAATATAAAGAACGCCTGTCAAACGAGAGCCGATTTGTGTGGCCAGACGGATACGCTGCGCTTCCCCGCCGGACAATGTGCCTGCAGAACGGGACAGGTTCAAATAGTCCAGTCCGACGTTCACCAGGAAGCCCAGCCGTTCCTGAATTTCTTTCAGAATCATGTCAGCAATTTGCGCGTCTTTCTCAGACAGCTTTAATTGGTCAAAGAACTTCGTCGTCTCGACAATTGAGCGTTCAGTTATTTTACCGATATGCTGTCCGTCAACCAGCACCGAAAGAGACTCAGGCTTCAAACGGTATCCTGTACAGGAAGGACAGGCCCGCTCGGTCATATATTTGCTCATCTGCTCACGGATATAATCAGACGATGTTTCATGATAACGGCGCTCTACGTTGCGTAAAACTCCTTCAAAATAAATATCACTGTCACGTGTATTGCCGAATTCATTGGTGTAGCGGAACCGGATTTTCTCTTTGCTTGAACCTTTTAATAACTTCTCCAGATCCGAATCAGCGAGTTCACTGACCGGCACATCCATCGGAATTTTATAATGCTTCGCAACGGTCTTTAACAGTTCCGGATAATATTGAGAACTTGTCGGTTCCCATGGGGCGACTGCATGCTCCTTTAATGACAGGTCACTGTTCGGAATGACCAGGTCCGGATCGACTTCAAGTTTCATGCCGAGCCCGTCACACTCTGGACATGCTCCGAACGGACTGTTGAATGAAAACATGCGGGGTTCCAGTTCCCCAATGGAGAATCCGCAGATCGGACATGCATGGTGCTCACTGAAAAACAATTCCTCTTCCCCGATTACGTCCACCAGAACATTACCGTCAGCGAGCCGCAAAGCGGATTCAAGCGAGTCACTGAGCCGTGTCTCAACGCCTTCTTTCATGACGATCCGGTCAATGACAATTTCAATTGTGTGCTTCTTGTTTTTATCCAGGTCGATATTGTCGTCAAGGTCAATCGTTTCACCATTGACCCGCACACGCACATACCCCTGTCTTTTAATATCTTCAAACAGCTTCGCATGCGTCCCTTTACGTTCGGAAATGATAGGCGCCAAAATTTGAATTCTCGTACGCTCCGGCAATTCCATCACACGGTCCACCATCTGCTGAATTGTCTGTGTGGAGATTTCTATGCCGTGATACGGACAATGCGGTTTCCCCACTCTTGCATACAGCAGGCGCAAGTAGTCATAAATCTCCGTCACCGTTCCTACTGTCGAACGCGGATTTTTACTGGTAGTTTTCTGGTCGATGGAAATCGCCGGAGACAGTCCTTCAATGGAATCCACATCCGGCTTATCCATCTGTCCAAGGAACTGGCGGGCATATGCAGACAATGACTCTACGTAGCGGCGCTGTCCTTCCGCGTAGATCGTATCAAAAGCCAATGAAGACTTCCCTGACCCCGATAAACCGGTGAGTACAACTAATTGGTCCCGGGGTATTTTGACGGTAATGTCTCTCAGGTTATTCGCTCTCGCTCCTTGTATAATCAATTCTTTATTTTTCATAAGGACTCTACCTTTCTGCCTTCAGTTCTATTACGGTATCGCGTAACTCTGCAGCTCTTTCGAAGTCCAAAGCTTTCGCTGCTTCTTTCATTTCTTTTTCTAATTTCACCAGCAATAAGCCCTTTTCGTCTTTTGACAGCTTCTTGCCTTCTGTCACGCGCTGCAAATAGGATTCCGTTTCTTCCGCCACTTGCGTCGCACGAATCGCTTCGCGGATTGGTTTGATAATGGTCGTTGGTGTGATGCCATGTTCTTCGTTATAGGCAAGCTGGATTTCCCGGCGGCGTTCTGTTTCTCCTATCGCCTTTTGCATGGAATCGGTCATTTTATCTGCGTACATAATGACGCGTCCTTCCGAGTTACGCGCTGCCCGGCCAATCGTCTGAATCAGAGCGCGCTCTGAACGTAAGAACCCTTCTTTGTCCGCATCCAAAATTGCCACCAATGATACTTCCGGTATATCGATTCCTTCACGCAATAAGTTGATTCCAATCAGGACATCATACGTCCCGATGCGCAGTTCCCGGATAATTTCTGTCCGCTCAAGCGTCTTGACGTCAGAATGAAGATACTGCACTTTGATGCCGATGTCTTTTAAGTAGTCCGACAGATCCTCTGACATTTTCTTGGTCAGCGTCGTGATCAGCACCCGTTCATTGCGCTCGATGCGCAACTGAATTTCATCCAGCAGATCATCGATTTGTCCTTCGATCGGCCGCACCTCAATAATCGGATCCAGCAAACCTGTCGGACGTATAATCTGCTCGACCATTTCATCTGTATGCTCGATTTCATAAGGGCCCGGCGTAGCGGAAATATACATCGCCTGTTTGATATGGTCTTCAAACTCTTCAAACATCAGCGGCCGGTTATCAAGAGCGGATGGCAGACGGAAACCGTGCTCCACCAGCACTTTTTTACGTGCCTGGTCGCCGTTGTACATACCGCGGATTTGCGGCAACGAAACGTGACTTTCATCGACTACGATCAGGAAGTCATCCGGAAAATAATCCAGCAGTGTGTATGGCGTTGCGCCCGCTTCACGCAATGTTAAATGTCTGGAATAGTTCTCGATGCCGGAACAGAAACCCATCTCCCGCATCATCTCCAGATCATAGCGCGTCCGCTGCTCCAGACGCTGCGCTTCCAGCAGCTTATCGTTGTCACGCAAATATTTAAGCTGTTCTTCTAATTCAATTTCTATATTTTCTATAGCCTTCAATAATTTCTCTTCACGCGTAACGAAGTGGGATCCCGGGAAAATCGCCACATGATCACGGTCTCCAATCACTTCACCTGTTAAGGCGTCAACTTCCCGGATACGCTCGATTTCATCCCCGAAAAACTCCAGGCGGATACAGCGCTCATCCCGTGATACCGGAAATACTTCGACTACATCTCCTCTTACGCGGAAAGTACCGCGTGTGAAATTGATGTCGTTGCGCTCGTATTGGATATCTACCAGTGTCCGCAGCAATTCATTGCGCGGGATCTCCATGCCTTTGCGCAGCGAAAAAACCATTTCGTTATATTCTTCCGGCGAACCTAGACCGTAAATACATGATACCGATGCGACTATCAGTACATCATTGCGTTCAAATAACGCACTGGTTGCTGAGTGGCGCAGTTTATCGATTTCATCATTGATGGAAGAATCCTTTTCAATGAATGTATCCGTCTGCGGCACATATGCTTCTGGCTGATAAAAGTCGTAGAAGCTGACAAAGTATTCCACCGCATTATCGGGGAAAAACTCCTTGAATTCACTATATAATTGACCGGCCAGCGTTTTATTGTGAGCAATGACCAGTGTTGGTTTGTTAATTTCCGTCAGTACATTGGAAACGGTAAATGTCTTTCCAGTTCCCGTCGCACCGAGCAAGGTTTGATGCTTTTTTCCTTCTTTTATTCCGCTGACAAGGCTTGCGATCGCTTTCGGCTGATCTCCCTGCGGCGTATATGGTGCCTGCAATTGAAATGTTTCGTTCAAATGTTTCCACTCCTATTCTTGAACACCTGATCCTTCTATTTTACCACATCCGGCGCTATTTCTAAAGAAATAACGAACGTACGTTTTAAACGTATCATATTATGTATTGTATTGTACCCGTAACCGGCTGAAAGAAACTTCCCGCGGCGGTATGCAGCACATAAAAAAACACTGCCTGAATTTTCTTCAGACAGCGTGCAGTAATAGATTATTTTGATTTCAGTTCATAACTTTGTTCTTTTGTAAATTCAATCAGTTGCTGTGTATACAGGTTGAATGCTTCTTCATCGTTTCGATCCAACGCATCGTCGATCAATTCCATGATTCTCGTTTGCGTTTGTTCCCAGTGAATATGTTGCAGAAACAGATCCCAATAGATTTCATTCAGCAGCTTTTCCGCTTGGAGAGAAGTGCTGTTATTACCTACCGCTTTCAAAAATTCAGCATATGAGTTGTTATTATTCATCTCTCTCACCCCTGATACCTTTTAGTAATTATATATGCAACTGAACTACAAATGCAACAGCTTTTTAACTATTCTAACTTTTGAATCACTTTGACCTGACTGAACAATCTTTTTACTAGGCAGATATATTCAGACAATTCCGTCACTGAAATGAAATAGTAAACGAAGTGATCAAACTTTCATAATCTCTTATATTTCTCTTACTTGCTCTTTCGTCAATCGAATCGTAGCTTCCCCGATAATGACCGCGATAAGAGCAATCAGTACCGGCGTTATGCCCGGTCCATATAGAGGCAGAGCTGCTGCCAGCAGAATAACCGCCTGCAGCCAGATTAACTTCCTCACTAACGATCGGACGGCTCTGATTTGAGACTTTTCCTGTTCTTCCGGATACAGTTGATCCATCGTAAATTCGACGCCGCCTTCAAGTGCCAGGATGAGCTGCACTGCGGTTGCAAATGCGAGAGCTCCTACGAAGATGAAAGATACAATCGGCAGCGGAATCAGAAATGCGCCGAGAGCGGACAGTGCAGTTAACCTGAGCCACAGCCAAAACGTATCGTCCGTCCGAATGAACGTCCGGACAACCAGATAATTCTGGACATCGCGGCGCCTGAAAGTGGAGCGTTTCATCACGAATTTCAGCCAGCTTCGTTTACTGACCGACCCGACCAGATGCGGAACTTCAGTGAAATAATTAGCAAACCGATAGAAACGCATCATACGGTTCTGCTCCAATTCTATAAACTGTTCATATGGAAACGGAAAGCGTTCGGCCTGTTTGTCCCAAAACTTCGCATATAGAATCGCTGCCGCTATTCCGATGATCACGACAACCGGACTCCAGGTAAGTCCAAAGTAAATCGTTAGAAATGCCAAAACAAAACGAATTACGCGGTCAGTCCAGATAAAGTCGTCATTTGCAATTCGGACATTATACTCTGTCCCTACAAATAAACCTTTGCCAGCAATTATTAGCAGCACTACAAGGAGATAATCAACCCCTGTGCCGACTTCTGTAGCTTTCAATAAAGGAAGTGCCACTACCATGGCAATCAGCGGCAATGGCAGCTGTGAGAATGCAGACCATGTCAATGAACGTTTCATATAATTGGGCAGCTGATTCTCCAGCGGCAGAAAGAAAACGATGTCAGCCGGTTTAAGCAACGTCGTCGGTGCAGCTTTCATCAGCAGTAAAGCAATAATCACGGACACAATCAGCGCGGAAGGAAACGTCGCGGGCACTTCTTTCAGCCATTCACTGTACGCATAGCCCCCCGCTCCAATCGCGAACATGAAGACGATAGCCAAATGCCCAGTGAATACATAGCGCATATATTTCTGCAGCTCATTGACGTAATGAAAGAACCGCTGCCCCCAAATATCATGCATGTTGTTCATGATCAGTTTCCTCAGTCATCGCGATATATAAGTCGTCAAGTGTCGCATCTGGGCGTCCGAATGCTCTCCGCAGATCATCCATCGTTCCGTTCGCACGCACACGGCCTTCATGCAGCAGAATAATGCGGTCGCAATACTTCTCTGCCGTCGCCAATACGTGTGTCGACATTAAAATAGAAGCTCCCGCATTTTTCCGTTCTATGATTTGATCCAGCAGCGCACGAATAGCCAACGGATCCAGACCTACGAATGGCTCATCAATAATATATAATTTCGGTTCCACAAGAAATGCGCACATGATCATGACTTTCTGCCGCATACCTTTAGAGAAGTGGGCAGGAAACCATTTCAAACGTTTTTCCATGCGGAATTCTTTCAGCAGTTGTTCTGTGCGAATTTCAAATTGCTGCTTGTCCAGCCCGTATGCCATTGCAGTCAGCTCTAAATGTTCCTGCAGCGTCAGTTCTTCGTATAATACCGGTGTTTCAGGAATATAACTGAATGATTGGCGATATTGTGCTTTGTCGCTGAACGTCGCACCATTGATTTTGATGGTTCCCTGCAATGGGTTCATCACGCCGATAATATGTTTGATTGTCGTACTTTTACCTGCGCCATTCAGACCAATCAAGCCGACCAATTCTCCTTCTTCTATCTGGAATGAAAGGTCATGCAAAACTGGTTTGCGCGTATAACCGCCTGTTACATGTTCTAGTTCTAGGATTGCCATTCTATTTCCTCCTGTCTTCTGTTTTATTTTAGCAAAGAAACTGTAAAATTGCTTTATTCGCCTTCGTTAACTATCTGAAAATATGCTACAATACATCCAAACATGAAAGGAAGTGTAGAAATGACCTCATGTATTTTCTGCAAAATTGTAGAAGGAACGATTCCGGGAGAAAAAGTGTATGAAGATGAGCACGTCATCGCTTTCATGGACATTATGCCCGTCACAAAGGGGCATGTACTCCTGATTCCAAAAACTCACCGTGAAAATCTTTATGAGTTAACTGAAGACGAAGCGGCGAATTTATTTAAAGCGGCACCGAAAATCGCCCATGCACTGAAAGAAGAATTTCAGCCGGCCGGAATGAATCTGGTGCAAAACAACGGATCTTTTGCAGGCCAGTCCGTCTATCATTTCCATATGCACTTCATTCCCCGCTATGATAAATCTGACGGACTGAAAGTAGAATTTAATACAAAAGTAGAGCAATATCCGATGGACGTACTGTCTGAACTGGCTGCTGGCATCTCCAGACGTCTGCAGCAGTAACAGATGAATGAAAAGAACGGAAGAGGTCGAGATTTCTTTCTGCATTGCCAACAGCGGACATTCTCTCTTCCGTTCCTTTTTTCTGATCTGCCAGATGAAATACTTTTGATTGCATAATAATTAATATATTATCTTGCTCATTTATATCAGAACATGCTTTAATAAAATAATAACTACTAAAAAGGAGTGTTCTCTATATGAAAGCGTCTACATTCTTTATCGGTCTGGCCGCAGGTGCTGTTACCTCAGCTGTCACCGTTCTATACTCTACGCCAAAAGCCGGCAGTGAATTGCGGTCAAGCGTGAAAACCGCGTCATTAGAATTAAAGGATAAGTTAAAAGATGTAAAAGGCCGAGTGGCTGACCTGAAAGACTCTGTGACAGATTTATCAGAGGATGCAAGAGAACTTGTTCCGGAGACCGTGGAGGAGATGAAAGTTTCCGTTGCAGACTGGAAACGTTCGACGGAACATAATAAAAAGCGTCTGGAGAAAGAAATCTCTGCGATCCAGACAGCATTGGATGATTTGGAAAAATCGATCAGCACCCGCTGATTCCCCTGTCTCTGTGAATCAGGACAGCACCCCGCTTACCGGTATGTAAGAAACAACTGCAGAATATAAGCGGTATTCCGCCTACTATTCTGCGGGTACTTACACCCAATCTTAATTATTTTATTATTCCGTCTTTTTTATTTGTTGCTTTTTTGGTATAATAAATAAAAAGATTGAAAGAAAGCAGGTGCCAAGATGGCAGAGCAAAACATTTCACGTAAAGATGCGATGATCTTTAACCAGCGTGTCGCCCAAATGTCGAAAGCATTATGGAAAGCCGTGGAAAAAGATTGGCAGCAATGGATAAAACCTTATGAACTGAATATTAATGAACATCATATTTTATGGATTGCCTACCACCTGGAAGGCGCCACGATTTCAGACATCGCCAAATTTGGCGTCATGCATGTTTCGACGGCTTTCAATTTCTCAAAAAAACTGGAACAGCGAAAATTATTATACTTCTCCAAGAAAGACGATGACCGGCGCAACACCTACGTGACGGTTACGGATGAGGGGAAAGAGCTGCTAATTGAAATGAATGCGAATTACCATAACGAAGAATACAGCATTCTTCAGGGCTCTCTTCCCCTTCGCGATATTTATGGAAAATTCCCTGAATTCCTTGAAGTCATGTCTGTTTTACGAAATATTTACGGCGATGATTTCATGGATATTTTCGAGCGCGGGTTCAAAAATATTGAAAGAACCTACGAAGACTCGAATGATTACCTGCAAAAGACTGAAGTAGAGACATAAATGTGAGTCATTCGCAGTTTGCTTTTTTCCTTTTGCCCGCAAATTCTGCTATGATAGTACAGAAGCAGAAAGAGGAGGTCTAAAATGGTTATAGCGATCACCATTCTTTTTTCATTGTTCTACTTATATCAAATTAATAAAATGACATTTGCTCTTTGCCAATCTAGAGAGATTCCGGAAGAAAAGCAGCCGAAAATTTACCGGACTGTAAACATTCTGATTACCATCCTCATTTTATCCTTATATGTAGAAGTATTCTTCAGTGCCTGACACTATGTATGCCCGCCCCATTACTGGAGGACGGGCTTTTTTTTAGTACAGGTATGCTGCACCGACAATGATCAATAGAATGAACAAGACAACAATTAGAGCAAAGCCGGATGAACCTGACCCACCTTGAGTGTAGCCGCTCATAAAGGCACCCCCTTTCACACTGTATCCTATGCGAATACAGAAAAAAGCGGTTGGGCACTCTTCGGAAACATGGAACCTTTTTATTTTTCATTCGTTATATGATATAGTGTTTACTTGAACAATATTCAGACTTAATATGTAGAGTAGGGGAGTTAATTACATGAAAAAGAAGATGGCAGCATTTACACTTGCAGCTTCGGTTGCAGTACTATCCGCTTGTTCTGGCGGCGGCGATGAAAAAGTTATGACGTCAAAAGCAGGAGACGTGACGAAGGATGAGTTCTATCAGGAGATGAAAGCTTCTGTTGGTGAACAGGCTTTGCAAATGATCATCTTAGAAAAAGTACTTGACGACAAATACGATGTAGATGATAAACAAGTAGATGCAGAGTTCGATAAGAACAAAGAACAGCTCGGCGAAAACTTCGAAGCTTTCTTGGCTCAACAAGGTCAAACGCCTGAGAGCTTCAAGAAAATGATTCGTTTGAATAAATTGCAGGAAGCTGCATTGACTGATGGCGTGGAAGTTTCTGATGAAGAGTTGAACAAACGTCTGGAAGAATCTCAATCAGAAATCAACGCCCGTCACATTTTGGTTGAAGACGAAGAAACTGCTAAAGAAGTAAAAGGAAAGCTGGATAAAGGAGAAGACTTTGCGAAAGTAGCAAAAGAATACTCCACAGACCCGGGTTCTAAAGACGAAGGCGGAGACCTTGACTGGTTCGGATACGGTGTAATGGTTCCTGAGTTCTGGAACGCTGCATACGACCTGGAGCCGGGCACAATCAGTGAACCGGTTCAATCTGACAACGGTTTCCACATCATCGAAGTAAAAGAAAAGCGTAAAACAGATGATGAGAAAATCACAGATGAAAAGAAAGAAGAAATCCGTCACGAGCTACTGATGGAAAAAGCTGATGAAAACGAGCTATTGGCTAAAGTTTCTAAGCTTGTCAAAGACGCTGACGTAAAGATCAAAGACGAAGATCTGAAATCTGCGCTTGATCTGTTCAAGATGGACGAAAAACCTGCTGAAGAAGATGCTCCAGCTGAAGACGCTCCGGCTGACGATGTGAAAGTAGAAGAAGAAGGTAAGTAATCATTCAAAAGGTCTGTCCTGGTAATTTCCAGAGACAGACCTTTTTTGTCGTTATGAAACTAGCGCTCTGCTGTTCTGCAGCGTAACTGGTTCACACGGGTGGATGGCTTTGGAACGGGAGAAGAGAAACGGCATTGCAGTCATTGCGGCGCTGGCGGATGGCTACGCAATGAGCCAGACAGGAAGATCGCCTGGCTGTCTCATCACTTCGCCGACCGCTTGTAAGGCGCCTCCGTTTAGTTAGGGGGATGTCACTTTAGCTACTGGTTTTGGAAATATGACGTGCAGGCATCATGCAGACCTCTTTCTGTTTTTTGCATCATGACTGGATCACATGAGTTGACGTCTTTGCGATTAGAGAAGTAAAACTCCATTGAACTCACTGCGGCGCTGGCGGATGGCTTCCGCAATGAGCCAGACAGGAAGTGCGCCTGGCTGTCTCATTGCTACGCCTACCGCTTGTAAGGCGCCTTCGTTCAGTTAGGAGGATTCAGAACATGACACTTCATTTGCCAAAGCATACACCAGTCGGCAACGAGTCACAGCATTTCTTCTCTTTTAAACAACAACCTGGATTGCCTCCCCGCAGTAGCGGAGGCACAACTGCGGGGTCGGCCGAAGTCATGAGACAACTGGCACGCTCTTCGCCAGCTGGCTCATGACGAAAGGCAATCCCCCACGTGCCGGCGCGGGTCCTAAAAGCTGACACTTACTAACTTCAATCCCCGACAACGAGTCGAGCTACGATCCCAAACAGAGACAGAACGGCATTGGATCCACTGCGGCGCTGGCGGATAGCTACGCAATGAGCCAGACAGGAAGATCGCCTGGCTGTCTCATCACTTCGCCGACCGCTTGTAAGGCGCCTTCGTTTAGTTAGGGGGAAGCAGAACATGACACGTCATTTGCCAAAGCATACGCTAGTCGTCTACCAGTCACTGGTCTTCATCTTCATTAAAAAAGCAACCCGGATTGCCTCCACTCAGCAGCGCAGGCACAACTGCGGGGTCGGCCGAAGTCATGAGACAACTGGCGCGCTCTTCGCCAGCTGGCTCATGACGAAAGGCAATCCCCCACGTGCCTGCGCGGGTCCAAGGAGCGGACACTCACTAACTCCAATCCTCGACAACTAGTCGAGCAACGATCCCAACACCAGAGCCTGAACAGCATTGAACTCACTGGTCTGCATCCCTTTTAAAAAAGTAAACCAGATTACTTCCGCTCAGCAGCGCAGGCACAACTGCAGGGTCGGCCGAAGTCATGAGACAACTGGCGCGCTCTTCGCCAGCTGGCTCATGACGAAAGGCAATCCCCCATGTGCCTGCGCGGGTCCAAAAAGCGGACACTCCCTAACTTCAATCCCCAACAACCAATCGAGCAACGCCCCAACACACCCGACAGCTTATTCAAACGTAGGCTTATAAAACGAACGGTTATCCAGCGGGAAGACACGCTCCGAGAACTCACCCGGCGCAGTCTTCGACATTACACGGTTCAGCATATTCATCTTCGCATCTATATTATCGATATAATGAAGAATCTCCGCCTCCTTCAGCATCGGACGCTTCGGACTTCCCCACTCCTCTTTCCCGTGGTGAGACAGCACCATATGCTGAAGCAGCATCAATTCCTCGCCCTCAATCTCCAGCTCCTCTGCGGCCTTAGCAATTTCATTGACCATAATCGTAATATGGCCGAGCAGATTTCCTTCGATCGTGTACTGCGTGCCGACTGGGCCTGACAGCTCAATGACCTTCCCGATATCATGCAAGATGATTCCGGCATACAGTAAATCCTTATTCAACGTCGGATACAGCTCCGCAATCGCCTTGCCAAGTTTCAGCATCGACACCACATGATCAAGCAAACCGGACACATAGTCGTGGTGGTTTCTTGTTGCCGCCGGATAGAGCACGAATTTCTGCTGATGTTTTTTCAGCAAATGGCGCGTTATGCGCTGAATTTGCGGGTTTTTCATCTCAAAGAAAAACTGCATCAGTTCATCGAGCAGCACTTCCTTGCTTTTTTCAGCAGACGGGACTAAATCTGCGATGGATACGCCTTCATCTTCTTTGACCGGACGGATCGCTTTAATGCGCAATTGGTTCTTGCCGCGGTATTCATGAACTTCCCCGCCTACTTTTACAATCGTTGCGCCTTGGTACATTTGCGCCTGCTCTTCACCTGTATCCCAAAGTTTCGCTTCAAGATCCCCGCTTTTATCCTGGAGAATCAATGTCATGAACGGACTCCCCTGCTGCGTGACACCTTTTGTTGCCTGCTTAATTAATAAATACATGTCAACAGATTCGCCGACTTGGTGTTCCATAAGTTTTTTCATCCATGAATCTCTCCTTTTACTTTTGGTCCGATCTCGATCACGTGGGGCTCAGTTGACCACTTCGACTTCATCTCCTGATGGCAGGTGAAGTACAGAAATTGATGAGATGGCTGTAACTCGTTCAATATTTCTATCATACTTGAAAGTCTTTCATTATCAAAGTGAACGAACGGGTCATCCATGATAATCGGAAACGGGGCCTGCTCCGATAGTTCATAGGCCAATGCAAGACGCAGTGACAGGTAAGCCTGCTCTTTCGTTGCCTGACTCAGTTCATTGATCGCATAGGATTGTCCTTCAGCCGTCACTGCCTGGAAATATCCCGCAGCTGTCAGGCCGAGCGTCGCGTATCGGTCAGCCGTCAAACGCTTGAACCATTCATTCGCCTGCTTCAGAACGGCCGGCAATTGATGTTCTTTCCACTCGCTCATCGTCTGACGGATCGATTCCCTGACCACTTTTCGGATGACCCACTGGGCACTCATTTCCTGCAGCTCTGCTTTTCTAACTTCAAATAACTGCTGAAGTTCGCTGTATGTTTGACTTGCGCCCATTTGTGACAGTTCATGTTCTACTTTGACTTGCTCGTCTACAAGGGCCGTCACTTCTTTGCGGATCGCCTGCAGACGAGTTGCCGTTTCACTGCGCTTGCGCTCAAGTTCCGGTATCGTCCATTCATGCACTGCCGGCTCTTTCGCATATAAGGACAGCTGGGCTTCGACTTCTTTCAGCTGCCTTTTCAGTAACTGGGCTTCCTGATCTTGCTGATAAGCCGTGAAGAACGCTTCTTTCTCTGACACGCCCGCTGCATCAAACAGCTCCTGAATTTCAGCTGTCACAGATCCCAGCACAGCTTTTGCTTCCTGCAGCTGATCATGGATTTCTATCATGTTCTGATCCCGTGTTTGATGTTTTTCCTGAAGACTGTTCTGGCGCTGCAGTTCCTGACGCAGCCGTTCGTACAAACCGTCTTCCGGCACGGGCCCCAGTAATTTTTCCGCCTCATGCAGCAATGATTGAATATGTTCAGCCGTTGTGTGCAGACGCTGCCGCCACGTGCGCTGGTCATCTGCAGTATCCTGGAATTCACGCAACAGGCGGAAGCTTTCCTGAATATTATAAGTCGGATCAAACGGTGCATCTTGCAGCAGTTCCTTCATCTTCAACACTGTCTGTTGCTTCTGATCATAAAGCTGTTCCATTTCCGATGCATACTTTTGTAATTTATGGTCCAGCCTCTCAATTTCTGTATCTAACTGACGCTGATCCCTTCGATGCAAATCATCCCGTTCAGCCAATTTTTCAAGTTCGGCCGCCAATGCTTCATGATCCCGAATGAAAGCTTGCTGATCCGCTGCTGAATCTGGCTGTTTTTTCAACAGCCAGATACCGGCTGCCGCACTGACTAATCCAAGGAGCGCAAACAGCCATTGCTGCTGCAACACACTATATGCTGTAATTGCCAGTCCGATGAGCAGAATGACGAACGGCATCTGCTTGCCTGTGTTCTGTCTGCTGTTTGAAGATACGATGAATTTTGCCTCTGCCAGCTGACGCTGAAGTGTTGGCCAGGCCGCAAGTTTTTTTCGCTCTTCTTCACTTAATTGAAGACTTTTCAAACGTTCTTTTCGCTGCTCGGCCTGCTGACGTTCACTTTCCGCTTCCGCCAGCAGGCGCTGAACTGCTTTTACCTGCTGGTCTGTCTGTCTTTGTTCTTCAAGCACCGGCTCCAGCTGATGTTCCCGTTGAACTGATACATCCATGTGCTCTATTGCCCGCTGCTGCTCGTCGCTGAGACCCAGGCGATTCGTCAGCTGCTGCTGTTTCTTTTCAAGCAGCCGAATTTCTTGTTCAGCTGAAAGCCGGTCATTACGCAGCTTGTGCCACTCCGCTTCCTGTGCTGCCCACCGTTCCAGTTGCTGTCTTTCATTTTCAGGCCGCAGTCCGATGAAGCCAGATTGCAGATCTTCTGTTTTTTTCTGCAGACGGGTGATTGTTAATTCCAGCTCTGATTGTTTACTCGCCAATTCTTCATAGCGGCGTATACCGGCTGCGGGGAATTCAACAGTCAGGTGAGAAAGTTGTTCCGCCAGCTGACTGCGCTGCTGCTGCAGCGGAACGACTTGCATCGCGATACGCTGTTCCTCCGACTGCCTGTACAAACGCTGTTCTTCAATACGTAATGCAGCTATTTGCTGATCCAATTCTTGCTTACGGACAGTCAGCGGTTCATATGTTGAAAGTTTCTGCTGTTCTTTTTGCATGGCCTGTTCGAGCTCACGAATTTCAGTCAGCTTTTGGTTCATAGGCGGAATTTTACCTGTCTTCTTGAAAAGACCTCCCATTTCTTTCTCCATCTTTTTCTCGACTTTCCACAGCGTGTCGAGTCCGGTTGTGCCGGATGCCAGTAATGTGCGGCTCAATTCATTTTCATCCATTTTCTCGAGACCTTGCAATTGAAACAGCGAGAATGAGAAAATCGATTCAAATGCCTGCCGGTCATATCCCCTCAGCAGACGTTTCAGCTCTTCTTCCCGCGCAGTGCGTCCGTCATCAAAACGGATACTGACATCTCCGGAAGACTTTCCGCGTATGCGCTCGATCATCCAATTGCCAAATTCATGATCCTCAACATACAGACAGCCGCCGTACTTCCCGCCGGTTTTTGGCTCATAGCGCAGCTCCTGCTGATTCTTTTGAGGAAACCCGAATAAAATGTGAAGGATGGCTTGCTGGATTGTCGTTTTACCTGCTTCATTCGGTCCGTACAAAAGGTTCATGCCGGGCTGCAGGTCAATTTCCAAGTTTTCATGCTGCCCGAATCCATACAGCAGGATTTTTCGAATTTTCATACTAGCCCTCCTTCAGCATTTCGTTTTCTAATAACTCTGCGGCCTGCTGCTTCCACCTTCGGATATCTTCCGCGGTCAGCGCTTCGAGGTAACGACCTGCTTTATGGCCGTACACCTCTTTCACCAGCTCTTTCCAGTCGTCCGCCTGCCAAGAAAACAGCGTTTGTTCAACCGGATCAAGCAATGTGCCGGAGCGATCCGACTGGCGGGCAGACGGCCACTTAATGGATGAAATCCAGACAAACGGCTCCATTCCTTCATACTGCTCCCGCAAAATATCAAGCCACTCTGATTCCGCAGCTGCCAGATCTTCAGCAAGTCCTTCCGTATTCTCCATTAGTAATTCCACGACGATATTTCCTGTATCCGCCGTCAGATGATCAATTGCATCCTGGCAGGCTGAAATCCAGTCATCTGCATATTCAATCCCTTCGCAGGATACCGTCAATGAAGTGAAGACGATGTCTGACGTACCGACGAATTTCAGCGAAGCTGTATGATGTGTCAATGAAACGTCGTAAAAACCTTTCAGCCCCTGTTCATTTCGATGTCGTCCCTGAATATTGCCGGGATAGACAATGGGCGGGTCCTCTGACAGTACCTGACGTTTGTGGATATGACCGAGCGCCCAGTAGTGATAGTTCCTATCCAACAGTTCACTGACAGTAAACGGAGCATACACCGCATGCTCCGCATCCCCTGCCACGCTGCCGTGAAGCAGTCCGATATGGATTCCGTCCGTTGCTTCCGGATAGTGCATGATCATCGGATCTTTGACATGGCGCTGCGGGTAGCTGAAGCCGTGCAGATAGATGTGATCTCCCCGGACATTCAGCTGTTTTTGTTCTACATCTGCCGAAAAAACAGCTACATTTTCAGGCAAAGAAACTCTTGTCCACTTGCCTGCCAGATGGTCATGATTGCCGTAGGAGATAAAAACAGGTATACCTGCGTTTTGCAATTGCTGCATGCCCTGTTGAAAACGGATCTGCGCACGCAGGCTGCGATCTTCTCCATCATATAAATCGCCGACGATGACGATAAAATCAGGCTGTTCTTTAACAGCATAGGCAATAAAACGGTCGAATGCGGCAAAAGTTGACTGCTGCAGTCTTGCCAATTCAGCGGGCCCTGCTGATGCCATGCCTTTAAAAGGGCTGTCCAAGTGCAGGTCAGCTGTATGTAAAAAACGGATCGGTTTCATTGGTTGCACCTCTTCCACGAATACTCGTTCTCTATTTTACCATAGTCCTTCCATTGCTGGAAAGATTGCATAGTAAACAAATTACATTTTTGGCTGATGCAGAAGTGCCGTGCATTTATGAAGATAAAGAGAAAAAACCTGCCATCATAAATTTATGACAGCAGGCTTCCCATGTTATTCTTTTCCGAGCTGGATAGCTTTTTTCAAGTCTTTTAAAGAACGCGACGGGCCATACATCAGTACTCCGCCACGGTATACCTTCGCTCCGAACCAGCCTAGGATAAAAATCGTTACCATCATAATCCCAATAGACAATAAAGGTTCCCAAAGCGGCAGATCAAGCATGCCAACACGCAGGAACATGACCAATGGTGCAAAAAACGGGATGAATGACGTGACCTTCAAATAACCCATTTCCGGATTTCCAAGCCCTGTCGCCGCAATGATAAATGCCGCTACTACGAGCAGTGACATCGGCATAATCATTTGCTGTACGTCTTCTGTCCGGCTGACGAGCGAGCCGAGCAGCGCCGCAAGTGTGGCATACAGGAAATAGCCCAGCAGGAAGAAAATCACGGCATAGATCAGTGTGCTTACTTCCAGATTTTCGAGACTGAAGAATGCCGACAGTTCATTTTGTTCTCCGGAAGAAGACGATGTATAGGCAAGGAACCCCGCTGCTGCGTAAATCAGAATTTGCACAATGCCGAGCGAGCCGATTCCGAGTACTTTTGCAAACATATGCTTAACAGGAGATACACTTGAAATCAAAATTTCCATGACCCTAGATGATTTCTCTGTCGCCACTTCTGTTGCAATCATGGATGAATAAATGATGACTGCAAAATAGATGACGAACATCAAAACATACACGAGAACACGTGCCTGATTCAGCTCATCCTCTGATTTTGCAGTATCCGAGATATTTTGTTTTTCAAATTGAATCGGCGCAAATAACGTAGATACTTGTTCACCAGATAAAGATAATTGCTCCGCCTTCACTTCGGTCTGAATGTTTTGTAATGCATCCTGCAGCGCCGATGGAAGGAACTGATCCACCATACTTGCTGTTGTATAAGTCGCTTCAATCGTTTGTTCAGCATTCAAATCCAATTCCATAAAGGCCGCGATTTTCTCGTCCTTCACTTGCTGCTGAAGCTGCTCTTTTGATTCATCTGTAAGCTCGAGTGAAATCCCTTGTTCATGCTGCTGAAGCTGATCGTGCAGCCGGTCGAACAACAGACCTCTCTCATCCACTACCAGCACTTTATCATCTTCCGAATTTCCAAACAGCTCACTTGCTTTGTCAATAAGGGTGGGCAAATTGGCAAAAAGGAAAATTCCTGCCACCATAATAAGCGTTGTAATAAAAAATGATTTCGTTTTAGCTTTAGTCAAAAAACTTTGCTTAAAAATAATCCAAAATTCACGCATGCTCTTCCCCCACTTTCGCAATGAATATATCTTGCAAAGATGGTTCTTCTATTTCGAAGTGCCGAACCGGTCCTTTTTGCAATGCCGCCTGCAACAATTGATGCGCAATCTGCTCGTCTTCCACTTGAAAGACCGCGCCTTCCAATGAATGATGGGCAGCCGTGACGCCTTCTGTCGCTGCCAGCTCTGTCAGCGGGAAATCTGCGCGAATTCTGACATTTTGTTTGCCAAATGACCGTTTAACATCACGCAGCTTGCCACTGACCAATTGCTGTCCATGATGAATAATGCTCAGTTGTTCGCATAATTCCTCCACGTGATCCATGCGGTGACTGGAAAATAATATCGTGGCTCCGCTATTGCGGAAATCAACTATTGCTTTCTTGAGCATCTCTACGTTCACTGGATCCAGCCCGGAAAACGGTTCATCCAGAATGAGCAGTTTTGGATTATGAAGCAATGCCGCGATGACTTGAATTTTCTGCTGATTTCCTTTGGACAGCTCCTCTACTTTTTTATTCGTATAATGCGGCACCTCAAATCGTTCCAGCCAATGAAGCGCCGCGCTCTTTGCAGCTGCCTTTTTCATGCCGCGTAACTGGCCAAGGAATAATAGTTGATCGAGCACTTTCATTTTTGGGTAAAGCCCGCGTTCTTCAGGCAAGTAACCGATCATCGGACTCGTCTCATAGGAAATCGTGCGGCCATTCCAAGAAATATTGCCTTCCGTGGCAGTTAATAAGCCCAAAATCATTCGGAATGTCGTTGTTTTTCCGGCGCCGTTTGCTCCTAAAAAGCCATACATCGTTCCTTCTTCCACCGTCAGTGACAGCTGATCCACTGCGGTAAAGTCCCCGAAACGCTTGGTGACTTGTTCCAGCTGTAATGCCATGCAGTTCATCTCCTTTACTAATCTCTCTATCTCGTTCTACGATTCAATTGAAGATATGTTTCATATTTTTAACTATTCCCTATTTTATTATAACGGAAGCATAAAAGAACAAGAGGTATGTATCTGTGAAATACAATGAATTGCTATTCATTGCGGATGATTCATAGTATACTGAATTAAAACACAATGGAGGAGATAGAATGAAAACTTATAAACTCACTGCCTATGAAAAAGACGGTTCTTTAATTACTGAGGAGACTTTTACTGCTGAATCGGATGACGCGGCAAAAGAGCAGGGCAATCAGCTGCTGACGGAAAAAGATCTTCTCGAGAAAACGCATCGCCTTGCTTCCCCTCTTGGAAAGCTATTATTATTCCATTCGTGAATCATTCCGCCGTCGAATATACTAATAAAATACTATGACAATACCCGGCATCCCTTGATGATTTATCAGATCATCGGGGGATGTTCTTTATTCAATTCACTGATAAGCCGGCCGCCATGCTTTTACAGCTGCAAAAAAATAACAAGATTTTTCACTTAATTTGTGATACGCTATGGTCGTCAAGAAATCGTAGAAGGAAGTGACTCGTTTGAACATCGCTTTAATTGCACATGATGAAAAAAAGGCTGAATTAGTCAATTTCACAATTGCTTACGAGCAAATTTTTGCAAAACATTCTCTTTACGCAACGGGCACAACGGGATTACGCATCATGGAAGAAACCGATCTTTCCATTACGCGCCTTATGTCAGGACCGCTTGGCGGGGATCAGCAAATTGGTGCGATGATTGCGACAGGTAAGCTGGATCTGATTTTGTTCTTCCGGGATCCGCTGACTGCACAGCCGCATGAACCGGATGTGAGTGCTTTACTTCGATTATGTGATGTATACGGCATTCCGCTGGCCACTAATCTGGCTTCAGCTGAGTTACTGCTGCGTGCCGTAGAAAAAGGCTATTTCTCGTGGAGAGAAACAGCCGCTAAATATCAATAATTCCTGGTGAATGACGGTAATAGATATGGACCGGTACGCGTATCTTTTCTTCTGCTGTACGCGCCGCAAGGACCCGGCATCCAGAATAACAATAATTTCACTGAAAAGGACACGCGGTGTATTGCGTGTCTTTTTTATTATTGACCAGTAAAATTCGGTTTTCTTTTCTCCACAAAAGCCTGCACGCCTTCGCGGTGGTCAGCTGTTTTGCGCATGGCTGTCTGCGCTTCGCTTTCAAGTTTTACTATCTGCTCAAGTTCTGCAATTCCCGCTGCGTGGAGAATTTTCTTCGATGCTGCCATGGACGCGGTTGGCGAATGCAAGATGAGCTGCGCGCGCTGCTGTGCTGTGTTCCACGCTTCTCCGTCCGCTGCCAGTTCGTCGACCAGACCAATTTGCATCGCAGTTTTTCCGTCCAATACTTTTCCGGACCAGATAAGTTGTTTCGCTTTAGCCGTGCCCACACGTTCTTTCAGGAAGAAATGTCCGCCACCGTCTGGAACCAGTCCAATGCCGATGAAATTCATTGCAATCTTACTGGATTCTTCCACGATCACCACGTCGCAGGCAATCGCGATGCTGCATCCCAGTCCCGCTGCCGCTCCGTGCACAGAAGCAATCGTAATTTGCGGCATACTGTACATAGCCAGTGCCAGCCGCGACAAGTCGACCATAACGTCTTCCATTTTCATCGGACCATTCGGATCCAGCATTGCTTTAACGTTACCGCCGGCAGAAAACGCGCGGCCCGCTCCTCTAAACAGCACGACTTGTACCGCTGAATTATCCTTTAGCTGCTCCACGATATCAGCTAATTCTTTCATCATGACCCCGTCCATTGCATTCATTGCGTCCGGCTCGTTAAACGTCACCGTTGCCAGTCTTCCTTCAATAGCCAGCTCAATCTTTTTTGTCATAAGTAACTCCCCCTTTTTATGAATGGTTGTTCATTCATTACATTATACACAATTACCTGAGGATTTGCATAACTTTCTCGTAAAAAAACCCAGCCACCTCCATGACCGGGTTATTACTCATTCGTTACTTGTTTGAACGGCCGGAAATATTTCTTCCAGGAAAGCGATTTTGCGGTCAATCGCTTCTTCAAATCCCATTATATACGCAGCCGGTTCCTTTGGGTTGTGGAACTGTGTCAGCTTGCCTGTCGCCGGCTCCATAAACTTACTCGAAGCACCGCAGCCAAGTCCGATAATCGTCTGCGCTTCTTCCATAATTAAAATATTATAGAGACTTTCTTCGCCTGGCTTTGAATAGCCGACATTCTCGAGATTCCCTAAAATGTTTTTCTGGCGGTAGAGATAATATGGAATATAGCCATTATCATGCGCCCATTCTTCACCGCGCTTCATCATCTTCCCTACCGTTTCACGATCAGCCACTTGATACTTGTCTTTGTTGCGTGTCATTTCAGAAGCACGCTTAAACGATAATGTGTGAATCGTCAGAGATTCGGGCTGCATCTTTTCTGTTTCGGCAAGTGAATGTTCAAATTCAGCCAGACCTTCATTCGGCAGTCCGATGATCAGGTCCATATTGATATTACGCATCCCCTGTTCGCGGGACAGCCAATACTTGTCAATGGTCTCCTGCACCGAATGATGACGGCCAATTGCCTTTAGCGTTTCATCCGTATAGGACTGCGGATTCACGCTGATACGGTCGATGCCCCATTTTTTCAGCACTTCCAGTTTCGGAATGGTAATCGTATCAGGACGTCCGGCTTCGACTGTCACTTCACGCACCTGCTCCATATAAGGGAATGAATCCGTCATCGTTTGATACAGCGCATCCATTTCATCCGCTTCGATTGACGTAGGTGTGCCGCCGCCAAAATAGATAGTCGTGATGCGAATATTATGTTCCTGCAGCCATTTGCCGATCGCACGCATTTCCTCATGCAAACCGTCGAGAAATGTCTCCACCCGTCCATTTTTGCGATGAATTGCATATGCAGGGAAAGTACAGTACGCACATTTTGTCGGACAGAACGGAATTCCGATATAAATACTCACTTCTTCTTTTAATGAATACAAATCGGGAAGTGCAGTAAGCTGGACATCTGCAATTTCCGCAATTAATTCACTTTTGCGCTCCGAAACGCGATGGCGCTTCTGGAGTAACAGCTTTGCTTCGTCAACGCTGTACCCGTCCTGGCGATACATATGATACAGCTTCGTCGGACGGATACCTGTCAATATTCCCCACTCCTGGTCCATTCCGGTTGCCTGTTCCAGTGCATCAAGCAAGACATGGGAATACATTCTCTTTCGCTGGCGGAGCTGCTCGCGTTCTTTTGTTTCCTTCACATCTTCAGAAAAAAAGGACGTAACGTGTTGCCCGTTCCATTGCAATTCCGCGGATATATTCGGCGTTTCATCATATTGTTCAGAAAACTGCACGGAGATGGCAGTTTCTTCTGGCTTGTCCGTGACGATTTTAGATTGTTCGAAAAATAAATTGGCCAAATGTGTGAACATGCGGATCCAATCTTGCGGGAATGGCTGGTTAATATATAATTGCTGCATCGTTCTCTCCTACTCTCCATCTGTTCAAAAAAACCGGCCATGGCCGGTTTCGATGAATCTATCAGTTAAAACTTTCGTATAAATCTTGTACAGGCTTCAGCACGACACGGTTAACTTCCTCAATTAATTCACTCAACTTCATTTCAGCTGTAAGCATCGCCATGATCGTCGGGTTTTCCTGCGCCAGCTGTGCTGTTTTCTGCGCATGCTCAAGCTCTTCGCCTGCAATCTCTTCACCCGCCATTTGCTTTTGCTGCAAATTCATCTGAATTTCACGGAAACTTTCGAATAGCACGCGTGCTTCTTCATCTGACTTCACATCTTCCATCGCTTTTTTCACCGCGATATACTGATCTGTCTTGCGTAACGTGGATTCCAACTTATTCATATCATCATAAATATTTACTGTCATACAATCTCCTCCTACAATCCATTTAGTGTAAGTGCGATAATACCTTGCACGATTCCGATTACGCCGCCAAGTAAAGCGCCCAAAACCGTAATCATCTTAAACTCTCTGCGTGAAATACCGAGCACCAGATCTTCTAAAACCGCCACAGGGAATGTATCTACTTGCTCTTTCACCATTTCATCGAGCTTCAGTTTCTTTAATGATTCTTCCAGCTGCGCTTCCGCCTGTGCGAATAAAAAGCTGACAATCTTCGGCGTGACATTGGCTGCAGTCCACGTAGACCCCTGCGGCCAATATTGCACAAGACTATAATCCAGCCGGTCTCTTATTGCCAATTGATTCAGTGCGTAGTTTTTCACTGATTCAAACACACTATCAAAGTCGAAACCGGACGTCAACTGCTCCATCGGCTTCTGCTGAATATTGCGCCATTCTTTATAGATCAGCTGATTCAGTAACTCTTTTGTT
This sequence comes from Sporosarcina sp. P33, assembly GCF_002077155.1. Classification (GTDB taxonomy): domain Bacteria; phylum Bacillota; class Bacilli; order Bacillales_A; family Planococcaceae; genus Sporosarcina. The sequence continues at coordinate 1,006,641 of NZ_CP015027.1, forward strand.
CCGGGAGCATCCACGAAACGCAGTGCCTCCCGCTGTACTTTGCCGACAAGTGAATCTGATTCTCCAAATAACATATTCAGCATACCGCCGAATGTTCCTTTGGAGTTCAGGAAATCATCTATCAGTTTTTGGAAGGTTTGCCTTCCTTCTGCGGAATCGATAAATTGGCCGGCGCGCTGCAGAATAAAATCAGCGGCCAGAGGAATTCTATCTTCAACTTGCTGCTGCCATCGAAGCGGCATAACCTTTTCGACTGTGCCCGCCGTCACTTTGGACTTCATATCGTTTAGCTGAATATCAATTAATGTCAGCAACTTTTCTTCCACTTGCTCCGGAAGTTTATCCGCACCCGCAAGGCCGAGCCAGTCATTCAATGTTTTATCGGATTGCAGGACGTATTGATCCATTTTGCCCTGAATAAACTTCTCCACCCGCTGTTGCATTCCGGGCGTCAGCATTTTCTTCCGGAACAGATCAGGCGTCAGGAGATAATTTGTTACTGTCCTGCCAAGCTGTGTCGCCAATTCATTTCGGCGTTTCGGTATCAATCCGGGTGTAAACGGTAATCGGGTCTTTCCGATATACTTTGCTTCATGTGGCCTGAAAAGCATCTTAATCGCCAGATGATTTGTCACCCCGCCGATTAATGCGCCAATAAACGCCATGAACAAAATAGTCAGTACTATTTTCAATCGCTTCACCTAATTCCACTTGGTCTTCGTTCCAATTATAACAAAAACCTGCTGAATGAAAAGGAATTAGAGGCCGGGATTTTTGACTTTACATTTGACAGCTGTTCAGGTACGTTGCAAGTAGGTGTTGCTCACACGATTGCCAGGTTAGACGACATGATATAAGGAGGCTTTCATTTCATTGAAAAAAGAAATTACTGATCACTTAGGAAGAACGGTTGTGTACAACTTTCCGCCAAAACGAATTGTTACATTATGTCCGGGTATTACTGAAACACTGTTTGGCATCGGGCTTGAAGAAGAAATTGTCGGCCGTACGCGCTATTGTATTTATCCGGAACAGGCAAAAACTGTTCCCGCTGTAGCCGGAACAAAAGATTTGCAGCTGGAAAAGATCCATGCAACAAAACCAGATCTGATTATTATGGAAAAAGAAGAAAACACACAAGAAATGGTTGAAGAACTTTCCGCGTTTTATCCGGTGTATGTAGCAGAAGTTCAAAAGATTGATGAAGCGTACCGGATGATTACCGACATGGGCATCCTGACAGATCGGGAAGAGCAGGCACGTTCGCTTTGTTCGGATATTAAACAGGCTTTCTCGGAACTTCCGGCTCTTCCAGCTGCACGGGTCGCCTACGTCATTTGGAAAAAGCCCTATATGGCCGCAGGTAAAGATACATACATCAACTCGTTACTGCAGGAAATGGGGTTCATCACACCTTTTGCTGAATCATCTGACCGCTACCCTGCCTTAACGGAAGAACAATTTAAAGATGCGAATCTGGATTTAGTATTACTGTCGTCAGAGCCCTATCCGTTTAAAGAAAAACAGCAGGCAGAATTTCAAAAGATGCTTCCTGATTCAGCCATTCAGCTGATCGACGGTGAAATGTTCTGGTATGGCGTACGGATGCTCGAAGGAGCAAAATACTTTAAAGAGTTTCCTTTTGATGTCTGATTTACTTCGTTCCATTAAATATAGTAGACATCCGGATCGCATGCTCCATCTCATCATGTAATGCGATGAATAGCGGGTCATACGCCGCTTCAAACGGAATAGTCAGGAACATTTCTTTATATTGCTCCACCGCTTCCAATTCATAGACCAGCGCATTTTTTGCTGATTCTTTTAAATTGGTGCAAGGAGCCGGCTTTTTCGGATTTGGCACAAATGTTCCAGTCATCATATAATGCAGCTGCTGGAACATTTCATAGTGACTTTTTTCATCTTCGTATGCATGGCGGATGAATTCCCGCCACAGCAGATCATCCGTCAGCTGATACATGGACTTATAATAAAAATATGATTTATACTCTTCCTCGATCGCATTGCGCAGTTGAGTAACAAACACACACTCATCCTTTCGTTCCTTTTGGCCAGTTTATGAAATGAACGGAGAGGATATCACTACTTACCAAGTAAAGGAGAGAACACTATGCTACAACATTTCAGTTATAAAAAAATGTTCGCAGACACTGATTTGCCGGGCTGGACGATTTCGTTTTATTATAAAAATAAACAATACACCGGTGACTACCATAAAGACGGCACAGTAAATTGGACAAACGGCACACCGCCCGATGAAGATCAAGTGCTCGGAATGGTCCATGATCTTATGACTTTCCACGTCTATGAATGATACGTGCCTTAACTGACCATCCTCTTAGTAGAGGAGGTGCTGTTATGGGTAAAGAACAATCTAAAGGCAAGCAGCAGCTGGAGAAAGAACGAATGAAAATACAAAACCAGAAAACCGAAAATGTTTTCGAAGACAAAAGCCGTGTCCCAAATGAGCAAAACGCCTTTAAAGAAACACAGCCGCGCTACGGTGAGTAATGAAATACTGACTGAAACTGAAGACAAATTCCGCAAAAAGGGAATTTGTCCTCAGTTTTTATTTTCCTTCATATCCTCGCGGCGCTTTCAAACGCCGGTCAGCGATACAACTACGTATTTTGTCAGCACCATATCTTGTTAATCGTAAAAATATTTTTTCTATTGTATAAGTGAATGGAATTGTATTTTCTGCCTATATAAATTATTATAAGAGATAACTAACTTTACTTTACAGGAGGTGTACGCTTTGTTCTTTTCCCTCATCCGGGTTAAGCGCGAAGCTATTATTTGGATATTGCCATACGCTTGGCAGCATTTGCTGCCTTGATCGCTATCACCGCTTTTTTTGTTGCGTGTGAATTTGCAATCGTGAAAGTCCGCTCATCGCGTCTCGATCAGCTGATCGATGAAGGAAATAAACGTGCGGTTCTTTCTAAAAAAATTGCCGATAATTTAGATGAATATTTATCAGCTTGTCAGCTAGGAATTACGATTTCGGCTCTTGGTCTCGGTATGCTCGGGGAACCGACAGTGCGCATGATGCTAGAACCGGTTTTTGAAACACTTACGCTGGATGCCAATGTCGAAACCATTCTTTCATTCACCGTCGCTTTAGCGATTGTTACCTATTTGCATGTCGTGGTGGGAGAATTAGCTCCAAAAACCATCGCATTGCATAAGGCGGAGGAATTGTCCTTGTCACTTGCGGTGCCCCTGAATCTATTTTACCGGCTGATGTACCCGATCATTAAAGGAATGAACGGATCAGCACGACTCGTTACACGATTGCTAGGCTTCAAATCCATTTCCGAATTAGAAGTAGGTCATACCGAAGAAGAATTGCGAATCATCTTATCCGACAGTTTGCGCAGCGGTGAAATCAACCAGGCAGAGTATAAATACGTGAACCGGATTTTCGAATTTGATGATCGTGTCGCTAAAGAAATCATGCTGCCTCGAACGGAAATGATGACTGTAGATAAAGAAATGACATTATCTGAAGTATTTGAACTGATGGATGTTGAGCAATACACACGCTATCCGATTACCGACGGCGATAAAGACCATGTCATCGGATTGATCAACATGAAAAATTTATTGACTGCTTATATTAAAGATCCTACAAACGGCAGCAAGTCAGTCGTAAATTATATGCAGCCAATTATTCGGGTCATCGAAACCGTTCCTATCGGAGATTTGCTTTTGCAAATTCAGCGTGAACGTATCCATATGGCGGTTCTTCTCGACGAGTATGGCGGAACATCCGGCCTCGTTACTATAGAAGATATATTGGAAGAAATCGTTGGCGAAATTCGGGACGAGTTTGACCTCGACGAATTGCCGGAGCTTCAAAAAGTCGGCACAGACCATTACATCCTGGATGCCAAAATGCTGATTGAAAATGTGAACCATGCATTGAACATTGAGATTTTGGAAGAGGATATCGATACGATCGGCGGCTGGTTTATGGACCAGCGTTTTGAAGCAATACAGGGTGAAAAGATTATCGAACAAGGGTATGAATTTACTGTAAAAGAAGTGGACGGACATCATATCCTCTACCTCGAAGCTAAAAAACAGCCGCCTGATCCGGCAACAAATGAAGCCGCCGATACGTCACAATAAAAGCTTTCCCCTACAAAGGGAAAGCTTTTATGTATTCGTGAGCCTGAACTATAAGTAAAGAAAGGAGATACTTTATGAACAAAAAACAAGAAAACTGGCTCTTGTCCATGTGGGCTGCCGCACTCATCGCCACGCTCGGATCCCTTTATTTTTCAGAGATCAAAGGCTACATACCTTGTACGATGTGCTGGTATCAGCGAATCTTCATGTACCCGATTGTCTTGATCGGCCTGCTCGCACTCATTCAAAAGAATACAACAATTGCCTGGACAACCGCTGCATTTTCCTTTATCGGAGGCTGCATCTCACTCTACCATTACGGTATTCAGAAACTGTCCCTCTTACAAAATAGTGCCCCAGAATGCGGAGGAGTTTCTTGTACAGGCACATATATCAATTATTTCGGCTTTATTACAATTCCCTTTCTGGCACTGGTAGCATTCGCTTTTATTTTCATCGCAAGTCTTGTACTCTTAAAACATACAAAGGAGTGAACCACAATGAAAAAATTATTAGCTATTGGCGGAATTATTGTCGTAATCTTTATTTTGATCATCGTCCTCAATAATAAGTCCAATGAAACAAAACTGGCGGACAACCCGTATGGCAAGAATAATCTGCAGCAGTCCACTATCGATTTGCTGGACAATGAAAATTATCAGAACGTCGCGCTTCCTGAGGATATTTTTAAACAGATCGAAAGCGGAGAACCGACAACGGTGTATTACTTCAGCCCAGATTGTCCGCACTGTATGGACATGACACCGCGTCTTATGCCGATCGCAGACGAATATGATGCGCACGTCTATCAGTACAACTTGCTTGAATTCGAAAATGAATTAAAAAGCGAATATGATATTACCGCATGGCCTACTCTTGTACATTACAAAGATGGAAAAGAGCAGGGCAGAACAGTAGGCTCACAGCCAGACGACCAGATCAGAGCATTCTTTGACGAATTTGAAAGCAACTAAGGAGACTGACCAGATGACAAGTTTTCATTACACGACCCGGCAGCCCGGCGAGACCGTTGAAAAATTACTGCGAGAACAGTGGCAAGGCGGCAAGAAATCTGTTCATCAAATGCGCATGGATAAGAGCGTAACCAATGCAGAAGGCGAGCCAGTGGAATGGAAAGAACCGCTACCTGAAGGAACTGAATTGATTTTCGGTTTTAACGGTGTGCATTCTTCCTACAAACCCGAGCCATTTGATTCACTTCGTGTCATTTGGGAAGACGAGCATGTACTCGCAGTCTACAAACCGGCAGGGCTTTCTGTTCACCCTGAACACGCTCCCGGCACCGGCACATTGATGAACGAGGTCATGGGATATATTGAATCTAAAGGCGGCACTTATGCAGAACATATTCACCGCCTCGACCAGCATACGGCAGGCATTCTGCTCATTGCGAAGCACCCGCTTGCAAAAACGATGTTTGACCGGATGCTGGAACAGAATCAAATTGAGCGGTACTATACTGCCGAATTAGAGGGACAGCTTAGAAAGCCACGCGGCACAATCAATATGCCAATTGGAAAAGACCGGTATCACGCCACAAGACGCAGAGTATCTCCGTCCGGCCAATCCGCTGTTACACACTTCAAAGTGCTCGAACGCAAACCTGACACTACTTTGGTCGAGGCGCAGTTAGAAACTGGCCGCACACACCAAATCCGTGTTCACTTTGCGCATCTCGGACATCCCGTAGTCGGTGATCAGCTGTATGGCAGTGAGACAATCGCAAGAGGACCCTATAAACTGGTCGCTTCCAAAGTGGCATTTACACACCCAATCACATCCGAATTGACCATATTGGAAACTGAATAAAACAAAACAGAGCTGTCCGTGCCGCCGTACTCTTACGACCTCATGCGACAGCTCTTTCTTGTCTCTCCGCCTAAAATTACAATTGCTGCGGAAGATGGAGGCGACTCTGATAGGATCAGCGTAAATCCGAATTACCGGACAGATGTCTTAATTTCTGCAAAGTGCACAGATATACGGCAATCCCCAAATAGATACCCACTCACAATCCCCTGCAATTACACATTAAACTTTCACTTTTAAAAAAAAATGCCCCTGAAGTGCGTTGACTTCCGGGACATTCCATTATAATTACTTCACCAGCAACTGCTGAATACTGCTTTCCAGCCGCTTATCCACTTCTTTCGCATCTTCAATATGCTCCACGATCAGCTCATGTGCTGCAGAAAATAGCGAATTGGCTTTTTGCAACTCTTTTTGCATGAGAGCGGATAACTCATTTTGTTCCACAATCATCTTTTCAATCGAAGATATATCCAATTGACTTTCTTGAACCGTCTCCAGTATATGATCAATTTTAGAGGCAGTCTGTAAACTGACAGCCACTCCCTGTTCGATCAGCTTGGAACTTTTCTTCGTCGCCTCAAGCGCCTGGAGAATTTCATCCTTAAGAGAACTTGTCAGCTGCTGAATGTCTTTCGTGCTGGAAGACGTACTTTCCGCCAGCTTCCGTACTTCCTGAGCAACAACTGAAAATCCTTTGCCATACTCACCTGCCCTGGCAGCCTCTATGGAAGCATTCAGTGCCAGCAGATTCGTTTGGGCAGCGATATTTTCAATCACACCGACAATCGATTGAATCTCTACCGAGCGGTCGCTTAACTGTGCCATGCTTTCTCCCGTTTCCGTCATATGCGCACCTAAGTCTTTCATGACCTGAGCAGTTAATCGGACATCCTCTGCTCCGTGTTCTGCTTCTTTCACCATATAAATTGATTTTTCTTCCAATGAACGGCCGTTATCTTGCAGCTGTGCAGATGAGTCTGTCGTTTTCTCACTCAGTTCCTGTATGATATGAAAACTGTCTTCGATGCTCGATACAGCTTCGCCTAAAACATGATGCTGCGCGTTTACTTTTTCATGCTGGGCCACTGCTGCAGTCAATTCTGTCTTTGCCTGCTTAAAACGCTGTGGATCCGGCTTCTTCTCCTGAATAGGCGGCATCTGAATGTTTGTATGCTCATTCAGCGCGCGCCGCTCGGGCTGTCTTCTGAATATCCCCATCTTGTTCACCCCTGCCAGTATTTGATCGATCAGAATGTGTCAGGATCAGATCCCGTACGTTCATCGCGATGTAATGCATTAATCATTGCCATATCAGAAAGTGTTAACTCAAAATCAGCTATTTCACTGTTTTCCTCAATACGGCTGAGAGTGACAGATTTAGGAATAACAATCAGTCCGTTTTGAATATGCCATCTCAGGATAACTTGTGCAATCGTCTTGTCATACTGTGCTGCAATTGCAGCAAGGACAGCATCTTCCAGCAGCTGTCCTCTCGCTAATGGGCTCCAGGAAGTCACCGCGATTTGGTGTTCGCTGCAGAACTGGCGCAATGATTCCTGCGTCAGGCGCGGGTGTATTTCCACCTGGTTCACCATCGGAGAGATATTTGCTATCGTAAAAATTTCCTGCAGATGCGATTCATGATGGTTGGAAACTCCTGTAGCACGGATTAGTTTTTCATCATACAGTCTCTCAATCGCACGATATGTATCTACATATTTTCCTGTCACTGGCCAATGTGTCAAATACAAGTCTAAATAGTTCATATCCAGTCTGGTCAATGAGCGTTCAAATGCGCGTAAAGTCTCATCGTATCCTTGTTCATCATTCCATACTTTAGATGTTATGAACAAGTCTTCACGGGCAATGCCAGTATTGCGGATTGCTTCACCCACCACTTGTTCATTTGCGTAAATAGATGCCGTATCAATTGCGCGGTATCCTGCTGAAACCGCTTTCTCAACTGCCTGCATCGTTTGCTCCGGTTCCGTCATTTTGTATGTGCCTAAACCAAACTGCGGCATCTGCACGCCGTTGCTCAGAATGACCATTTGATCAAAAATAGTCGCCATGTAAATTCCTCCTTTATATACTCTTAGTGCAATTGTACCTTACTTCATAAGATTTACGAATACTTTTTCGATATAACAGGTTGATTTCTTTCAAGAAAACGAATATTATGGTCTGTGGTCATAAATATGTTCGTAATCTAAGGAGAGAATATAAAGTGTTTCAATTAAAGAAGAATCAAACGACGGTTAAAACGGAAATACTGGCTGGGATGACTACATTCCTGACAATGGTCTATATCGTGATCGTGAATCCGATCATTTTGTCAGATGCCGGTGTCCCCTTTGACCAAGTCTTTTTAGCTACTATTATAGCTACTGTGATAGGCACATTATGGATGGCTTTATTCGCCAATTACCCGATCGCAATCGCGCCCGGCATGGGGCTGAACGCGTATTTTGCCTCTGTTGTCATCGGATCTGACGGCCGGCTTGATTATTTGACCGCGTTTTCTGCAGTCTTTATCGCGGGTTTGATCTTTGTATTATTATCCATGACATCTTTCAGGGAAAAGCTTATTGAAGAAATACCCGAGAATCTTAAACATGGAATTACTGCCGGAATCGGCCTGTTTATCGCATTTATCGGACTGCGCCTGTCAGGTCTGGTAATCCCCCACGAGTCCAATATCGTGCAGCTTGGTGAACTTACTTCACCTTCCGTCTTGCTGACGCTGTTTGGACTGATTGTCACTATCATTTTAATGAACAGAAACGTCTACGGAGCAATTTTCATAGGGATGATTGCAACAGGTGCAATCGCCTTCTTCACGAAACAGCTGAAGTTTGAAGGCTTCGTGAAAATGCCTCATCTGCCGGAAGGAATCCTTGTATGGAATCCTGTCCAGGCAATGGGCGATGTCATCTCATACGGTTTATACGGTGTCGTACTGTCGTTTCTGCTCGTGACATTATTTGATACAACCGGCACGATGATTGGTGTTGCTAAACAGGCGGGATTGATGAAAGGCAACTCCTTACCGCGCGCACGTCACGCCCTTTTAGCAGATTCAGTGGCCGCTACAGTAGGCTCCATGGCTGGAACAAGCCCCACATCTGCTTATGTCGAATCGTCTTCTGGTGTAGCGGTGGGCGGCCGCACAGGACTGACTACATTAACAGTCGCTGTGCTGTTCATTGCTGCAGCATTCTTCAGTCCGGTCGTCAGTGCACTGTCAGGTGTAGCTGCCATCACGGCGCCTGCTTTAATAATAGTAGGGAGTCTGATGATCGGCGCAGTGAAAAATATCGACTGGGATTCATTCGATGAATCATTCCCAGCATTCCTAGTAATTTTGACGATGCCGCTCACTTCCAGTATTGCGACGGGAATCGCATTGGGGTTCATCACGTACCCGCTGCTGAAAATTACAAAAGGACAAGGAAAGCAAGTCCCCTTGCTTCTTTACGTCTTCGCTGTGCTTTTCGCTTATCAGCTGTTATTCCTGCCGCATTAAGATTTGTTAGTAACCTGTCACATAATCTGACGAAGAACATTTCATTTACACGATTTTTACGGTATACTGTGTAAAGGACTACTGATTTTATAGGAGGTACAAACAGATGAGATTAATCCTTATTATGGCTGTTTGTTTTGCATTCTTATCTGCAATCCTTACAGGCGGATACGAAAACAAACCAGGCGAATCAAAAACTAAGTAAAAAAAACGGGATCGGCTTATGGCCAATCCCGTTTTCTTTATGTTAAATGTGCAAATTTCTGTTGACGAAGCGCTTCATAAATCAGGATGGCCGCTGTATTCGACAAATTCAACGATCGGATATGCTCGTCATTCATCGGTATACGCAAACAGCTTTCTTTAAACTTCTCCGTTATTTCATTCGGCAGTCCTGACGTTTCTTTTCCAAATACAAAGAAAATATCCTTGTCCGTATCCGAATAATCAAATGTATCATAACTTGTCTCACCGAATTTTGTAATGAAATAAAACTCTCCCTGCGGATAGGCATCCAAAAACTCCTGGATTCCCTCATGATACGTTATCTGAACATGCTCCCAGTAATCAAGTCCGGCACGCTTGAGCATCTTATCCTCCGTTGAAAACCCAAGCGGCTTTATTAAATGAAGTGCCGTGTCAGTGCCGGCACATGTACGTGCAATATTTCCCGTGTTCGCAGGAATCTGCGGTTCGAATAATGCGACATGAATCGTCATCTTACTACCTTCTTTCAATTAATATACAGCTGTTCCATAGCTTGCGTAATTTCAGCAAGAACAGACTCATCTTCCTCACTGTCCAGGCTTCTTGAAAGACCTTCCTGTGCTTCTGCAGTTCCAATTTGTCCAAGCGCCCAAGCAGCTGTACCTCTAATCATAGGCCTTGGATCATCACGCAGTAATCTGGTGAGCTCCGGCACTGCAGCCTCTTCCTTAAAATGCGCCAGAGCAATCAGCGCATTCCGCTGAATCGGATTTTTTCCGCGCCACGAACCCGACATATGACCGTACTGTTCTTTAAATTGACGGTTTGATAATGTCAGCATAGACAGCAGCAGCGGCTTAACACGCTCAGGCTCCGGCGTAAATGCCAGCTGATGGGTATGATTCATCCCTTTATTTTTCGGGCAAACGGTCTGACATGTATCGCAGCCATACAACCGGTTACCAATCTTGTGCCGAAATTCTTCGGGTACAGGTTTCTTTGTCTGTGTCAGAAATGCAATACAGCGCTGAGCATCTAATTGTCCCGGCTGCACAAGCGCGCCTGTCGGACATACATCCAGACATAAATTACAGTCCAGGCACTGATCTTCCATTGGCTCATCAGGCGCAAACGGCAGATTGGTGATCATCTCACCTAAATAAACATACGACCCGAATTCCGGTGTAATGATGGAACAATTCTTCGCTGACCATCCAATACCCGCACGTTCCGCCACTGCCCGGTCTGCAAGCTCACCTGTATCCACCATCGAACGCAGACGTGCATCCGGCACTTTGGTAAGAATGAATAATTCCAGCTGTGCAAGTTTGTCCCGCAATACCGTATGATAATCTTCACCCCAGGAAGCTCTGCAAAACATTCCTCGGCGTTCCCCTCTTTTTCCGCGGGGACTATCCGTCATTTTTGACGGATAGGCAACTGCTATAGAAATAATGCTTTCAGCCTGATCCAGCAATAAAAGCGGATTTGTTCGTTTTTCCACATCTGGCTCTTCAAAGCCGGATTGATAGTTCAGTTGCTGCTGTTGTTTCAGACGATCTTTCAACTGTACAAACGGGGCAGCTGTCGTAAAACCAATTTTGTCAATACCAATGGACGTCGCAAACGTTCGTATTTCATCCTGTAACTGAGCGACATTCACCATTCCCCGCCTCCCTTATGATAAGATGAAGTAAAATTACAAGCAGGTGATCCCGATGCAACTTACTGTCGATCCTTCTATATTTACGAAGATTCCTGATTTCAAATTAGGCATAATCTATTATAACAAAACAATCGTCTCTGCATCACCTCAGATGCTAAAAGGCCGGCTTCAATTATTTCAGGAACAAATTTATTTTGAGCTTTTAGATAAAGAGTTCGCAGATTTCCAAGGCCTCGCGGAATGGCAGGCTGTCTGGAGAACACTTGGGGCCGATCCTGCCGTCCGTCCTCCTGCCCTGCAATCACTGATGCAGCAAATCAGAGAACATCACTATACTCCATCTTTCCACAGTGCGGAGGATCTGAACATATTCTTTTCACTGCAATATGAAATCCCCGCTGTCATTTATGATACCGATAAAATAGCCGGGGACATCACACTGTCCATTGGAACTGCTGATGACGGCTATGAAGGCCTGAACAATGAATTCAACACCTTTGACAAACTGTTGCTGCTCAGCGACGGATACAGCCCATTCGGCAGTCCCTACGTCGACTCTATACGGACAGCTGTAACCGAAGAAACAGAAAATATTTTACAGCTGCTATTCATTCATCCTTCATTAGACAATGAGAAAGCTTTACAATTAACCGAAGCATGCGGAAAAATGTTTACCAGCATTAACGGCGGTGACTATACCGCTTTCCTGGCAGATAAACAACACCACTCCTGCACAATTACAAATGAGGTGGAATCATGAATATCACATTGGCTGAAGCGATTAAATTAAAAAGCATACTGTCTAAACAACTTCGCGAACTGGAAGCGGAAGCACATCGTGTCGCTTTCATCACGGTTGAAAAAGATGCGGCGCGACCAGCCGTTACACGAACACTGGAAGCTGTAGAAGCCGAAATGGATCAGGTGAGAAAAGATCAGCGTAGACTGGATTTTCTAATTTACGCAGCAAACAGTACACATACGGTAGAATTTGAAGGCCAGCATATAACACTGGTCGAAGCCATCGAGCTGGCAATTCAGCTGCGTGCGAAATCTTCTTTCTATAAAACATTTTCACTGGCAAATAAAGAAGAGATCCAATATGGCTTTGCAGAAGCCGCGACAGTCTACCGTATCGCATTATTTGATCCGGAAGAATACCGTCTAAAAGCACAGCGAGCTGAAAAAGCGGCACATCAGCTCTCCAATCGAATCAATATGAAAAACTATGCCATTGTTTTGGATTTTGACGGTTCCAACTACTTCTGACCTCAAAAAGGTGAGACTCCTTTTTGAGGCATAGAGTGACGATTGTGAAAACCTACATGATGAAACCAATCACTCATCACCCTTTACACATTGACCCATGACCAATAACCATCCATGTCCACGGCAATGAACCTTACTGCGCAACACCCTTTCACATGAATCCTCTATGGCCCGCTGTCCCTCTTTTTGATGGGCGGCGGGTATTTTCATACTTCCTGATCATAGTTCTATTTTATATAATGAAGAGTTACATCTCTTAGGACGTATACAGAGATAGGGATCACTTCATGATGGTTTCTAGCACTGGCACCTGAAATACAATTACTAATTCTGGATGTGATAAAAAGTTCCGTACCATGCTACATAAATTTCATCATGATGGGCATCATAACCTTTATCTAACTTAATGACTTTATGGGAGGTCTTTCATTTTGAATATAACGGAGAGCACGTTATCCATTTTTGCTTTAGGCGGCATAAATGAAATTGGTAAAAATATGTATGTGCTTCAATATGGAGATGACATCATCCTCATAGACTGTGGTGCCAAGTTCCCGGATGAAACCCTATTAGGCGTGGATTTAATTATTCAGGATATATCATACTTACAAAAAAACAAAAATAAAATCCGTGCCTTGCTTGTAACTCACGGGCATGAAGATCATATCGGCGGTATTCCATACTTACTGAAACAGCTAAGTATTCCCGTGTATGCCACTAATTTGACGCTCGGATTAATTACACTGAAATTGAAAGAACACGGGCTTTTGCGTGCAACGGAACTTAAAATGATTAATGCCGATTCGAATATCGAAGCCGGTGCGATGAACGTGACATTCTTTGAGGTAAATCATAGTATTCCAGATTGTCTGGGTATTGCCATTCATACGCCAGAAGGAACTGTGGTGCATACAGGCGACTTTAAGTTTGATTTAACACCTATAAATGGGAGGTATCCGGATTTTTATAAACTCGCTAAAATTGGTAACCGCGGGGTGCTGCTTTTATTATCCGAAAGCACTAATGCTGAAAGCCCGGGTTTCACACAATCTGAACGTATAGTTGGCGAACATATTGAAGATGCATTTCGAAAGGCCGACCAAAAAATATTTATCTCTACATTCGCATCAAACGTTTATCGTGTTCAGCAAATTATTAATGCTGCCGTAAAAACAAATCGAAAGGTTGCTTTGCTCGGCAGAAGTATGGTAAATATCGTATCAGTCGCAGCGGAACTAGGATATTTAACAATACCTGATGGCACTTTGATAGAGGCAAATGAAATCAATCGGATGGCACCAGATGAGGTTGTCATTATTTGTACAGGCAGTCAAGGTGAACCTATGGCAGCATTGTCCCGGTTATCCACTTCAAACTACCGTCAAGCATCTGTAGTGGCTGGAGACACCGTTATTCTTGCGTCCAGCCCTATACCTGGCAATGAAAAAAGCGTGTCGCACATCATCGATAATTTATTCCATTTAGGGGCCAAAGTTATCTATGGATCTGGCAGCACATCAGGTATGCATGTTTCAGGACATGCTTTCCAGGAAGAATTAAAACTCATGCTTACCTTGTTGAAGCCAACCTATTTCATTCCCATTCACGGTGAATATCGTATGCTTCAGCAACACCGGACATTAGCCGAATCGGTTGGCCTGAAAAGTGAGAACATCTTCATTATTAATAATGGAGATGTAGTAGATATTACCAACTCTGTTGCCACTCAAACGAGACGGGTACAAGCTGGTAATGTTTTCGTGGATGGACTGGGCATTGGAGATGTCGGGAAAATTGTATTGCGTGATCGTAAATTGCTCTCAGAAGAGGGAATGCTGATTGCTGTAGTTACCCTAGCCAAAATGGATTGTAAAATCATATCAAATCCGCATATAATTTCCCGTGGGTTTGTGTATGAACGTGCTGCGGAGGATCTCTATAATGAAGTGAATCAGCTAGTTATTACGATCGTTAACCAATCACAACGATCAAATGGAGATAAACGAAATGAATTAAAACATAACCTGAAGAAGGCAATTGAAAACCTGTTATACACCCAAACAAAAAGAAGGCCGATGATTCTTCCGTTCATAATTGAAATATAAACAGACAATCAAAAGCCCACTATTTTTTTCATTTTGCCCGCAATAAAGCTGAATGATTATTTCATCACTACTCTTTAAGCACGATACGTTCTCATAACCTGTAAAATGGAATAAGCCCCTTTTTATAAAGAAAAGCGACGATATTCAAAAAAGAACAAGGAATTTTTTTGAGAAAGAAACGTTTACAGTAAAATTGATGATGTGCTTTTTTAAGATCTCTCCATTGCTTGCAGTTTTTCTGTTGTCTGTATCGTGCAACATCAATGAGCTTTATCTTATTATTAGGAGTGATGATAATATTACGCAAGTGAATGTCTGAAGGATTTAAACCTAATTCCGAAGCCAGTGACAGTGCATAGTCTGTTTCTTTAATATGATCAGACGTAATGTGAATCCCGTGGGTCATACATTCAAAAAGTGTATGACCTTCAATGTAATCCATAACAATATAATTCAATCCGCTTTCATAAATAGTTGGAAAATAATCAACCTCTTGAAGTAAATTGTATATTTCAGATTCTTCTTCAGCAATGTACGCAGAATTTGGAAAGAACACTTTAATTGCTTTACTTGATGATTGAATTCTGAAAACAAATGCACTTCTCCCCGTTCCTACTAGCTTTAAAGAACTATCTGAGCTGATTAAGTGATTTTTCTCATTAATGATGACTGAATTTACAAGTTCTAGATAATTATTCAAAGTGCAACCTCCAATTACTTTAAAAAATAAAAAAAGACGCTATAACCAATTCCGGTCATAACGTCTTAAATAAAAATGACCTTACCAAATAATCGGTAAGGTCTCGCAAACAACAATTGTTGCCAATAAAGCCGGGGATTCATATCCCGTATTGACGACTTTACTGTATTAGCTACTCCCCTTAGTGGAAGTTGAATATTTTATTTTGTATAGCTACTATATGTGTAAATGACTTACATGTCAATCTGTTCCGACTTCCTTTAGCTTTTTATAGATAAACATAGATTCAAAAAGTGAAATGATCTTCCCATCCCTCTTGTTTTTACTACACATAAGGATGCCATAATTTAATGGTACGTTTACAAAACATGTTTCCAACATATAATCCTTCGATATTACTTACAGTGTATTAAATTTACTGGCATTTCTTTTACACTTCAGAGAGTGTGGAATAGAACTTAATGCCAGTCCGATTGCGGTAGCTTTCTTACAGAACATTTACTATTACAAGAAGTAAGTATATCATCCATACTTTAAAATTCCAACTTTCAATCCCTCAATATTTCACAGTAGATTAACAAAATAATTATTATATATATCATTTCGCAAACCAGTAAAAGAGATGGAGCTAAACCGCTTTTCAGCAATATAAATCCATCTCCTATTACAACACAACAGCTATTTAATTGGCACAGCACTTTACACATCGCTTATGATTTAGTTCTGGGTTTCGTGGGATCCCCTTTTGGAGATGGCAGATCAGTGGTTTCGGCTAGTTTCATTAGATAATATGTTTCCTCGCGTGCCATATGATCGGCCATTAAGGGAGACAGGGTTCCAAGCGTTTCTTTATTTATTCGCATTTCCTCCAATTCTTTTAGAAACGTTTTAAATATAGTCATTTCTAAATTTATGTTGCTGTGGAATTTATCTAATGCTGGAAACTTCATTACATTCGTACGTAAAAACCCAGCCATCTCAATAGCACTTAAATAAAAGGCTTCCCACTCTTTAGCGAATTTCTCACTTTTCTTTTTAAGTTGTTTTTCTACATTGTCTAAATTTTCATCAATTGCACCCGCATGTCCCGCAGCATCCAATAACCACAACAAGTCATGATGAAGTGAATGTACAGTTGGCGGCTTTTCTCCCTTTTCCAGACAGGTAAATATACGTATAGCTTCTTCGACTTCATTCACCATGTGATTTATGAAGGTTGGTGTTAAAGAAATTTTTATCTTTCCCACTAAATGTTGTTCTATCAATAATAATTTAAACTTCCGAATTTCTTCACTGGCTTTCTTGGCTTCTTTAGTTAATTTTATAAGGGATTGTTCATCCAAAGATTGCCTTGCGGTTGCAAGGTGATAATCAAATAATTCGATATAGTAACTAGCTGTCTTAATATTTTCTACTTCCTCCGGCGCTAAGGAATCATGCATAAAACGTCCGTGATCACCTAAGATCTGCAGCCAAAACCGCAGTTCAAATGAAGCCTCCTCAGAAAAACTTTTCAATAATATTCCCCCTCCGTTCTTTATGACCACTGATAGATTATCCTCTGCTGCTCCAGTTATTTGCAGCGGGCATCCGACATGAGTAAAATCTGTAAATGCGAAAGCCTTCTCTGATAGAAGCGTTATGCTAAATGGCTTTTGTAACTGGTTAGAAACCGCACTTTATTGAACCAAACCTCAATCGTGGCTACAGTCATTCAATTTTTCAGTGACCTGCCAACTCTACTTTCCCAGTGTATGATGTTATGATTTTTTTATGAAAATGGGATGAGGAAGGAAAATTGTGAATGTGAAATTCTAAAAATTGCACAGTTCCAAACTGTTGTTAAAAAGCTCTGAACTAACCCGTCATCGTCGCCTACGGGTTCAACTATTTCCGGTATATATACTGGACGATGGATCAGGTGCGGCGGCAAGTGCTGAAAGAATTGCACGCCTATGGCGGGAAAAGTGCAGGCAAATGCGTCATGTACTGTTTAAACCGGCGGCTAAATGGAGTATAAAAGAACGCTGGTATTTGAATCGCTGTTTTGGATGACTGAAAAATGTGCGGCAGGTATATGAACTGTTAGAAACGTACTGCGAATGGTTTGACTGGACCATGACAGCTGTGGCTGTGGTGGGGAAACGTCTGAAGGAGTTTTATCAAGAAGCGGAAACGAAGCAGATCTAAGCATTCTAAAAGGCGGTTAAGACATTTAGGAATTGGCAAGCGGTAATACTGAACAGCTTCATCTTCCCTTATTCCAGCGGTTTATTAGAAGAGATTAACCATAAAACGAAAATGATGGAACACAATGGGCGCGGTTCCCGACGTTTCGATCTCTTTCAGGCGAAGATTTTATTAAACATTCAATATTAATATATGAAGGGGCATTTGGGATGACGCGAATTTCCCCCACCCCGATATTTGACGTTGACCCAACATAGGTTCTAAATCAAATTGAGTCTACACCCCAACAAATATTATAGAATCCAAAATAAAAAGAATCTGCAAATGTTGATAGATCAACATTTGCAGATGCTTTATTCTCGCTTCAACGAGATCTGATGATACCCGAGGCCGGACTTGAACCGGCACGCCTCGCGGCATCGCATTTTGAGTGCGACGTGTCTGCCATTCCACCACTCGGGCACGTGTAAAAAACTATATAAAATATGGAGGCGGCAACCGGAATCGAACCGGTGGTAAGGGTGTTGCAGACCCGTGCCTTACCGCTTGGCTATGCCGCCAACATAGTGGAGCGGAAGACGGGATTCGAACCCGCGACCCCGACCTTGGCAAGGTCGTATTCTACCACTGAACTACTTCCGCAAAAGCTACTGGGGTAGCTGGATTCGAACCAACGAGTGACGGAGTCAAAGTCCGTTGCCTTACCGCTTGGCTATACCCCATTAATGGGGCGGACGAGGGGAATCGAACCCCCGAATGTCGGAACCACAATCCGATGCGTTAACCACTTCGCCACGCCCGCCATGTTATAATCACTTATAGTAAAGAAATAAATGTTCAATACTTTCAGTTGTATGGGGCGGACGAGGGGAATCGAACCCCCGAATGTCGGAACCACAATCCGATGCGTTAACCACTTCGCCACGCCCGCCACAATAATTAATTTAAGGAAACAGGGGCAGTAGGAATCGAACCCACACCAAAGGTTTTGGAGACCTCTATTCTACCGTTGAACTATGCCCCTAAATGGTGGTGGGGGACGGATTCGAACCGCCGAACCCGGAGGGAGCGGATTTACAGTCCGCCGCGTTTAGCCACTTCGCTACCCCACCAAGAAGGATGCCGGCGAAAGGACTTGAACCCTCAACCTACTGATTACAAGTCAGTTGCTCTACCAATTGAGCTACACCGGCATATTAAATGGTGGCTCAGGACGGAATCGAACCGCCGACACAAGGATTTTCAGTCCTTTGCTCTACCGACTGAGCTACTGAGCCACTAATGATATTTTGACAATGACGCTTGTAAAAGCGTATGTAATAAATGGCGGTCCCGACGGGAATCGAACCCGCGATCTCCTGCGTGACAGGCAGGCATGTTAACCGCTACACCACGGGACCTTGGTTGCGGGGGCAGGATTTGAACCTGCGACCTTTGGGTTATGAGCCCAACGAGCTACCACTGCTCCACCCCGCGACAATACTATTGAAATACATATGGTGGAGGATGACGGGCTCGAACCGCCGACCCCCTGCTTGTAAGGCAGGTGCTCTCCCAGCTGAGCTAATCCTCCTGGGTTAAATTGTTTTCGCTGCTAAGAAATATTAATTAAAATGGTGACCCCTACGGGATTCGAACCCGTGATACCGCCGTGAAAGGGCGGTGTCTTAACCGCTTGACCAAGGGGCCGTATAAAGTTGAGAGCGTATATGTGAATCTGGCGGAGAGCAAGGGATTCGAACCCTTGAGGCAGCGCAAACCGCCTACACGATTTCCAATCGTGCTCCTTCGGCCACTCGGACAGCTCTCCAATAATGGCTCCGCAGGTAAGATTCGAACTTACGACCGATCGGTTAACAGCCGATTGCTCTACCACTGAGCTACTGCGGAATAATATGAAATGGTATTATTGGTATGACACAAGTGACTTGATTCACAGACCAGCGACGTCCTACTCTCACAGGGGGAAACCCCCAACTACCATCGGCGCTAAAGAGCTTAACTTCCGTGTTCGGTATGGGAACGGGTGTGACCTCTTTGCCATCGTCACTGAACTGTTTTTAAAGCCATGATTATTATACCAAACTGAGTGGGAATGTCAAGTGTTTTTTCAACACTCTTTGTTCACTCAAAACTGAATAAAAGACATTGGGTATTTCAAGTAATTTCTTTTTATAATAGGTTAAGTCCTCGATCGATTAGTATCTGTCAGCTGCATACGTCGCCGTACTTCCACCCCAGACCTATCCACCTCATCATCTTTGAGGGATCTTACTTACTTGCGTAATGGGAAATCTCATCTTGAAGGGGGCTTCATGCTTAGATGCTTTCAGCATTTATCCCGTCCATACATAGCTACCCAGCGATGCCTTTGGCAAGACAACTGGTACACCAGCGGTATGTCCATCCCGGTCCTCTCGTACTAAGGACAGCTCTCCTCAAATTTCCTGCGCCCGCGACGGATAGGGACCGAACTGTCTCACGACGTTCTGAACCCAGCTCGCGTGCCGCTTTAATGGGCGAACAGCCCAACCCTTGGGACCGACTACAGCCCCAGGATGCGACGAGCCGACATCGAGGTGCCAAACCTCCCCGTCGATGTGGACTCTTGGGGGAGATAAGCCTGTTATCCCCGGGGTAGCTTTTATCCGTTGAGCGATGGCCCTTCCATGTGGAACCACCGGATCACTAAGTCCGTCTTTCGACCCTGCTCGACTTGTAGGTCTCGCAGTCAAGCTCCCTTATGCCTTTGCACTCTGCGAATGATGTCCAACCATTCTGAGGGAACCTTTGAGCGCCTCCGTTACTCTTTAGGAGGCGACCGCCCCAGTCAAACTGCCCACCTGACACTGTCTCCTGCCCGGATCACGGGCAAGGGTTAGAAGTCCAATACAGCCAGGGTAGTATCCCACCAATGCCTCCTCCGAAGCTGGCGCTCCGGAATCCAAGGCTCCTACCTATCCTGTACAGGCTGCACCGGAATTCAATATCAGGCTACAGTAAAGCTCCACGGGGTCTTTCCGTCCTGTCGCGGGTAATGCGCATCTTCACGCATATTATAATTTCACCGAGTCTCTCGTTGAGACAGTGCCCAGATCGTTACGCCTTTCGTGCGGGTCGGAACTTACCCGACAAGGAATTTCGCTACCTTAGGACCGTTATAGTTACGGCCGCCGTTTACTGGGGCTTCAATTCAGAGCTTCGCT